>JAHKLN010000031.1 GCA_020854755.1 Methanomicrobiaceae archaeon
CTCCCTCAAGCTCGCCTACCGGGTGGCGCAGGCCCTGCAGTCCTCGATCGAGGAACTCTTTATCTTCGAGGAAGAGGATCTGTAACTCCCTTTTTGCTCCGCATCCACCCAAAGCCTGCCATTGCTGCGCTGCGCTCTATCTAACCGGAATGGCGATCTCTGCCGCTGATCGACGAGTTCGCTGCACGTCTCTGAAGAGATCGCGCATCGTCCGCCGGACCCAACTCTGATCAGGGATCGGGACCGGGGCTGCTCGCGGCTTGATCCGCCTCGCCTCCGTGCACGGCTTTCCACTCCCTGGCGGTTGCCGTCCCGGTCCACGTTCCCCGGACTGCAGAGTTGACCGGATCCGGGATGCCTGCACAACACCGCGTATGAAGCCGTTTTACGGCCACAGGCGCACCGGATGAACATTCTTGAGCCTGCACCGGTACGCAGTGTCCCGTTTTCGCGGAATATCCCGGGACAGTGGACCGCGGGGAGGGGGAGACCCCCTCCCCGCCAGCTCCTCCCCCCGTGAGGAGGGCCGGTGGGAAGCCGTGCACGGGAGCGAATTGATCTGAGCGGGGAGAGCCTTCTGTTTCAGAAAAGGTTCACATGTTCATGTGAACGCCCATGAAGCCCCAAAAAGGGGCTGCAGGCCCAACGAATGAAGATTCCTGACTCTGTACCGATACACAGTGTCCAGTTTTCGGAGGCTATCCCGGTATAGCGGACCGAGGTGTGATCGCTCCCGCCCGCCCGGGGGATGCTCCCTTCGGTCCGCCGGAACGGGGGTACCGGAGGTGAAGACCGGATCCGGGATGTGGTGTAATCAAGCTCATCGATCTTGGTTGCGCCCATGGCTTCCTGGCCTCATATGCGTTTCATCGGCCAAACCCCGGTCATCGCCTCCCGGGCATTGTAGGCTTTTGCCCTTTCCTGGAACCGGTCCTGTACTGAGGTGCTGTTTACTCCGGGAAGAGGCATGCATGCCTGGATTCAGGGGCGTTATGGAGCGGCGGCAATGCCTGCCGGGTTGGCGATCCGAAGGCTGGCCCTGCAGCAGAACGGAGCGGCGGCGGCCTGACGCTCACCCCGCCATGCGCCGCACCTCCTCGAGCAGGACGGGGAGGAGGGCCGTGCGGTTCTTCCGGGTGACGGTGACGATCCGCACATCCTCGCGCGCCTTCACCCGCTCGATATCCCTGCCGCCCTTCTGCGCGATCGTCGCGATGCAGGGAACCGTGGAGTCGAGCGCCTCCCGGATCAGATGCCGGAAGGCAGCGGAGAAGCACTCCATCTTCCCGATCTCGTCGATGACGATGAGTCCTGTTCCGGGATCAAAGAGGGAGATCGCCGCGAGAAACTCCTCGAACCGTTCGAGATCGACCCCGTACCTGCCCACCCGGTACGGGCCCCCGATATCCCGGTGGGCGAGGATCTCCCGCCGGCCGTCGAGGCCGACCAGGCAGAACCCGACCCTTCTTTCTTCTTCCCTGATCTCCGCTGTATAGAATCCGGCAGGATGAAGCCCGCGCAGTGGATCGGCAAGGGCTCGAATGAGCGTTGTCTTTCCGCTGCCGGGCGCTCCCGTGATTAAGAGATTCTTCTTCTGCATCAGGCAGCACTCCGGCAGAACAGCCTGCTCTGGCAGCCCGGACAGAACGCAGGGCGTTTCCGATCCGTATCCCCGATCGAGTCGGACATGAACATCGCGCATGCCGGATTCCTGCAGTGCCCGAGGCCGAACGTATGGCCGAGCTCATGGACCGCTTCGGTCAGCGCCCGTACACGCAGGACCTCCCGATCCGGCGGGAGGCGGTAGAAGGACGGTCTGAGGCGGCAGAGGGAGATGACGGCAACCCTGCCGCGGGCCGCTCCGAATGCGTACAGAAGGCCGGGGATGTAGAGATCGCTCTCGACAATGCCGAGCACCCGCTCACAGCAGAGGCACTCCTCCTGCTCCTCAAGAGCGTTCAGGATGAATGTCGCCAGAGTCTGCCGCCGGACCGGGTTATATGCGTCGCCATAGTCCGGAAGCGCCCTCCCGATGGCCGCGGGGTGCGCAAACACCTCCGGCAGCCTCTGCCTGAGCACGAGAAGGATATCGCAGTCAGCCGCTCCGATCGCCATCAGGATGATGCTCATGCCGCACCATCGAAGACTGATCGGTTCGAGGTGGTAATACTATCGATCGCTATGAGGGCAGGCGCGGGCGAGGGCGTCGAGCAGGATAAACGCCGCCGCCTTATCCAGCGGCTGGTTGTTGTTCCCGCACTTCGGGGAGTGGATGCATGCAGGGCAGCCCGCCTCGCAGGGGCAGCCCCCCACGAGATCGTGCGTCATGCAGAGGATCGCCGGCAGCAGGTCGTATGCCTTCCCGGAAAGCCCGATCCCCCCTTCATAGCCGTCATAGACGAAGATTGTCGGCCTGCCGGTCCACGGATGGCAGGGTGCCGACAGCCCGCCGATATCGCGGCGATCGCACAGGACGTAAAACGGCATGACCGCGATTGCGGCGTGCTCCACAGCGTGAAGGCCGCCGGCGAGATCCAGCCCTTTTGAGCGGACCAGGCATTCGGCCTCCTCCGGGACGGTGAACCAGAGGGCCGTTGTCCGGAAGAGGATCGGGGGCAGGTCGAGCGGTTCCGCCCCGACGCTTTCGCTCCCTTTCAGGATCCGGTATCCGACCGTCCGTTCGGAGACCAGGACGTCCCCGAGCGAGATCGCACCACCGCCCATCTCCTTCTGCTCCCGCTCCCCTTCGACAGTGACGTCGACCTGCGTGATCGGCCGGGTATGGTAGTCCGCATCCGTCGGCTTCACCCGGATGATACGCTGGTCGGGATCCATATCCGCCACCGCATAGGTCTCCCCCTGGTGGAGGAGCAGGGCGCCCGGGTGGGCCTCGCGGTACGCCTGCCTCCGGTCCATCGTCTCGAGCAGCCTCCCGTTGCAGACGATCCTGAAGGTCTCGGACGAGAGCGCATCGAGCCTGACGGCATCCACCGCCCTGCCCCTGCCGGCATACACCCATCCGCGGGTGGATTTCCTGATGAGGTGGTGGGCCTGGAGCGAGTCCGCCATCGCCAGAAGATCGCTGCCGAAGTATGCCGCATCGCGTCCGGGATCGAGCGGGAGTTCCGCCGCGGCACAGAGCAGGTGGCCGGAAAGGATGCAGGGATTCTCCGTATCGATCACGGCATGCTCATGGGGGCGCGCAAAAAACGCCTGAGGGTGGCGCATAAAGTACTGGTCGAGCGGATTTGAGAACGCCACCAGGATCGCGAACGACTCGGCCGCCTGCCGTCCGGCCCTGCCTGCCTGCTGCCAGACCGAGATCATCGTCCCGGGATACCCGGAGATGATCACCCCGTCGAGCGAGCCGATATCGATCCCGAGCTCGAGAGCGTTTGTGGAGACGACGCCTGCAAGGGGGCCTTCTTTCAGCCCGTCCTCGATCGCTCTCCGCTCCTGCGGGAGATAGCCTGCCCGGTAGGCCGCGACCTGATCGGCGCGTCCTGCCGCCCGCAGGCCGTCCTTCGCCCCGAGGGCGACGACCTCCGCCATCCTGCGCGAGGCCGTAAAACAGAGCGTGCGGCAGCCCTGCCGGACGCACGCGACGAAGAGATCCTTTGTCTCCAGGTGCGCCGGGCGCGCCTCCGCACGGTCGGCAAACGGGTTGTAGAGCACGAAGTGCTTCGTGCCATGGGGCGATCCGTCGTCCCCTACCCATGCCGCTTCCCGTCCGGTCAGCCGCCGGGCGAACTCTGCAGGGTTGGCGATCGTTGCAGTGGAGAGGATGAAGACGGGATTGGATCCGTAGTATCCGCAGATCCGGCGCAGGCGCCGGATCATCCCGGCGATATGCGAACCGAAGACGCCCCGGTAGCGGTGCGCCTCGTCGATGACGATATACGAGAGCCCGGAGAGGAACCTGCCCCACTTCGGGTGCCAGGGGAGGATCTGGTGCATCTCGTAAGGGTTGCTGATGACGAGCCGTGCACGCTCCCGGATCGCCGCCCTCCTGTGCTGCGGGGTGTCTCCGTCGTAAACGGCGGTGCCGGCATCGATGCCGGTAAAGGCTTCGAGTTCCCGGATCGCCTTCTGCTGGTCGTTTGCAAGCGCCTTCGTCGGGTAGAGGTAGAGGGCCGTAGCGGCCGGATCTTCAAACAGCCGTTCGAAGACGGGGAGGTTGAACGCCAGCGTCTTGCCGCTCGCTGTCGACGTGGTGATGATGATATCCTCATTCCTCCGGAGACGATCGACGGCCTCGCACTGGTGCGTATAGAGCCGGATCCCCTTCCGGGCGAGGTAGGCCTCGATCGCCTCCGGCAGCGGCCGCAGCAGCGTCCCGTACCGCGGCGGCCGCGGCGGCAGCGCCTCGATATGGACGATGTAGGGACGGTGGCGCGGGCTGCCCGAGAGATGGGCGATCATCTCACGGGCAGGCATGCCACTCCTCCATGAGCCGTGCGAAGAGTCGGGCGAGCGTGATCACATCCTGCCGGTTATGCTCCACCACCGGGACGAGCGGCCCGGGATTTCCCGACCGGAGATACGCTTCATAGAACTCCGGCACCATCTGGCTCGGAACGTCGCCGCTGCGTTCGATACCGAAGAGCCCCCGCTCCAGCGTCACCAGCCGGCAGTCTGAAAACCGCTCCTTCCAGACCCGGCGGGAGAAATGGAGGACGTCGAAGTGGGGGAGCGCGAGTCTGGAGGGCATGCCGTAGTAGGCGAGCCGCTCCCGCACGTACGGCAGGTCGAAGGCCCTGCCGTTGAAGGTGACGAGCGCGGCATCCACACCCTCCAGGTGGGCGAGCGTGGCGGCGAGCGCCGCCTGCTCTTCGGGGATGTCCCGGATCAAGTACTGCTGCACGCCGATCCTGCGCCCCGATATGCGGGCAACCCCGAAGAGGATGATAGGGCGGGAGAAGAGCCCCAGTGTCTCGATATCAAGGAAGACGAAGTCTTCAACGGCATGGAAGCGGCAGGTCAGAAAGACGAGCGGATGCGACGCCGGGTGCCACCGCCCGATCCACCGCATCAGTCCGGCGGTATCCCCGCTCTCGATCTGCGCAAGCAGCCGTTCTGCCTCCTTCCGGTATCGCGGGTGACGGGTAAGATCCGCGATCGTCCGGTAGCCTCTCCGCTTCAGGCGCTCCTGGGTCTGCTGCCCGATACCGTAGATCAGCGTGAGATCGGCGAGTATCGCCGTCTTCACCGCCTCACGGTCCTGCCCCCGCATCTCCAGCGCATCGTGGCTCTCGATCAGGTAGCAGGTCCCTTCCCCGGTATCGAGTTCGCTGCCGCAGAGGGCGTCTTCAAGAGAGACGCCCCGGTATGCCTCCACAAGTTCCCGCTCCAGGGCACGCGCACGCTCGAACTCGGAGCGGAAGACAAACGAGGTGCAGAGGCCTGTCCGGAAGACACTGCCGTCCCTGACGATCCCGTACTCCCTGACCTGATCCAGGCGATCCCGCCACTGCCTGCCGATACCGTCGAAGGGCCCGGGCATATATGATGGCAGGGTACAAAGGCCTCGACGGTTATACCTTTGGAGCGGGGGGTGAAAGTGAGCCCCCCGGAGAACCGGGATCCGCTCACGGCCGGGTGGAGCGGCACTTCCCTGTCATTACCGCTTCCGGGTGATCGTCAGGATGCAGGAGGCGTCGCCGGTGCACATGCCCTGCGCGTAGTGGATGCCGTAGTGCTGGTTCATGCCTTCGACGGCGGCATTGGCATAGGCATGGCACGCATTGCAGACCGACTTCGGATCCGCCTCCATCTCGTTTGCCCGATTCAGCAGCGGGCACTCCTTCACGGCCAGGGTGGCCCGGCCGGGTGTGGCCTCGGTGATCTCTGCGGCATATTCCGGACCGTAGAGAGTCTGCGATGCGGCAATGAGCGCCCCGGCAATGTCCCCGGCATCCTCCACCGGCAGCCGGAAGGCCGAGGTGATGATGCCGGCCTCTCTGCCGAGGCCTCTCCAGATGTCGCGCTCAATCTCGTTGTAGGAGAGTTCATCGGTGACCTGCCGGAAGGCCTTGCGGTACATGATCGGCAGCGCGGACGCCCTGCTGCCTGCGATCTTCCATCGTGCATCGACGGGAATGCGCTCCAGGTATGCTATCCTCTTCATCTCCTCGTCCCTCTTCATCCGGCATCATGCTCCCGGCCTGCACCGTCCATATGCGCAGAAGCCGGTTCCGATTGCCGGATCTCGGCCCGTGCCGGGGGCATGATGCCTGCAATGCCCGTCCCGCCCTGCGGCAGCCGTGCCGGATCCGGGGCGGGCGGGGATATCAGCCCGCTACTGCACGGGTATGTGTGCGACTTCAGCCCTGCTGGTATATGAAGATAACCTGTCCGGAGAACCCGGGTACACAGCGAAGAAACGTCGATCAGGCAATCCGCAAGCACCGCGCCGGGGAGGCTGCCGAATCGAGGACGGGAGATGGAAGCCTCCCACCCCCGGCGGCATCCCGCGGTGCGGTGCGGGTCTACTGCTCTGCTGTGGCGGCCATATCGGTGAGGTTCTTCAGCTCGAAGTCCTCTGCCGTCACGTTGAAGGCCTCCATCACGATCTCGCCGTCGATCTCCACGGGCACGTCGATCGGAGGCCACTCAAAGGTGCCTTCCTGACCGAGATCGCTGTGCAGTTCGGCGATGAGCTGGTCGGTGGCCACCTCCGTGTCGATGACGATCGTGATGTTCGTGTTCTCACCGTCCTCGACCGGGGCGAATCCCACGATGCCTCCGGGCTCGCCGAAGAGGCTGTTATGAATCGCCACCCAGCCCGGGCCGTCGCTCACGACGCTGTCGACGGTGATATTCCCGATCGTCTCATTCCCTTCCACCGTTTGATCCATGACCGTTATCGACGGCATCCCGGCTTCCCCGGTCTCGTTCGTCGCGGGCATGTACTGATCCTCCACCTGGGCGCAGGCGATGCCGGAAAGCGAGATCAGCATGGCCGCCATAATCAGATATCCGTACCATTTCATTCATTCCACCTCTGCAATGAGAACGCTCTTGTCATCCGGAGGCCCCGGGCTTTCCGCGCTGCAGCCCGATCTCCCGTCTCCCCTCCCTTCAGGTGCGCCTGTTCCTCTGGTTCTTCCATGATTCGCTCCTGTTCTGGATCCTCGCTTGCTTCGCTGTAGGGGAGGGGCGATACCTGCAGTGATCCATGATAAGCATTTGCGCAATAGAGAAGACTCCCTCTCCGAAGCCGTTCTCCCTCTCAACTGCATGGCAGGGGGGAAGAGGGTCATTGATGGGAACTCTTGAGAGGGAGGAACACCCATATTGGAGCAGAACAGAACTCCGGCGGGCAGGCCTTATGCCGGGGAAGGAGGGTATCTGCAGATGGACATAGCGGCATTCTTGATCGATATCGACGGCGTCCTCCATGTCGGGGATCGCCCGGTGAACGGGGCACGAGAAAGCCTCAGGGCTCTTGAGGAGAGGGGATACCCGTACCGGTTCGTGTCCAACACGACGCGCCGGTCGCGGCGCTCTCTCGCCGAACGGCTGCAGGGCCTGGGTTTTTCCATACCCGAGAACGCAATCGTCACCGCGCCGCTCGCCGCAGTCGCGCTGATGAAGGAGCGGGGATGGACTCGCTGCTTCCTCCTCTCGACCGGGGACGTCCATCGGGACTTCGAGGAGGCCGGCATCACCCTCTCCGAAGATGAAGCGGATGTCGTGGTCGTCGCCGACGCCGGGGAGCACTTCACCTATGAGCGTATGAATGCGGCATTCCGCCTTCTGGCGGAGGGCGCCGCCCTGATGGCGCTTGAGAAGGACCGCTGCTGGATGGGCAGCGGCGGCCTCATGCTCTCTGCAGGGCCGTTCGTGGCAGCCCTCGAGTATGCCGCCGGGACCAGGGCAGAGGTGGTCGGGAAGCCCTCACGGGAGTTCTTTGCGCTGGCGCTTGAGCAGATGGACGCAGATTTCGAAACCACGGCGATGATCGGGGACGATGTCGCGACCGATATCGGAGGCGCGCAGGCGTGCGGGATGCAGGGCATCCTGGCGAAGACCGGAAAATACCGTGAGGATGCCGTCAGAAATTCCGGCATCGTTCCCGATCTCGTCATCGACTCGATAGCCGATATCACGGACCACCTCTGACGCCCGAATCCGGCAGGCGAACGTATTATGCCGCTGCCGCCCTAATACACTGCAGGCAATGCAGCAGAGAGCCATCGTCGTGGGGATTGTTCTGCTCTGCGTCGCCGTCTCGGCGGGATGCATCGGCGGCCTCCACCGCTCCGCGATCCCGCCGTCGATCGTGCCCGTCGAGACGGAGGATGCATGGCAGCAGTGCACGTGCTCGTTCCCCTTCGAGCAGACGGTGCACGAGATCACCGTATCAATCGATCCCGCCGTCTACTACGGGGCGAAAGAGGCGGACAAGCTCCTCTACCTGCGCAACGATCTCACAAGAGAGGAGTGGCTGCCGATCTACTATCTGGCATTCATCGACGATGCGCACCAGGATGCGTTTTATCACGCTCTGATCGCGGAACTCCGGGCGATCCGGGCGGAGGCGTCGCTCGATGGCGACCGGTACCTCGAGCTCTGCACCGTCTTTGTCCAGTCGATCCCCTATGAGGACGACGCCCCGCATGTGGCGCCGAAGTTCCCGATCGAGACGTTCGCCGACGGCGGCGGCGACTGCGACGACAAAAGCCTGCTGCTCGCGGCCCTGCTTGCCCGGGAGGGGTACAACGCCTCGCTCCTCTTCTTTGAGGGCGAGCAGCACATGGCGGTCGGCGTACAGTGCGACGGACCGGGATTCAGGGATGCCGGGTATGCCTACATCGAGACGACCAACGTCACCTACATCGGCGTCCCGCCGCAGCACCTCGTCGGCGGAATCGAGCTCGGGTCGGATCCCCTCGTCATTCCGGTGGGCGACGGGACGCTCGGATACGGCAGGTGCGCCGAGACCGCCGCTCTCGAGAGCGCGCTGGATATCTGCCGGGAGCGGCTCGCCGTGCTCGAGGAGGAGGCAGGAGCGAGCTATCAGAAGCTGCAGGCGCTGGAGGAAGAGCTCGACGCGTTGCGCACGGAGATGGATGCGCTCTCCCGGGCAGGGAGGGTGAGCGAGTACAACAGGCTCGTCCCCGAGTATAATAGGCACGTCTCGGCATATAACCGTGTACGGGACGCGTATAACGGCATCATCGGCGAATCCCGGAGATACGCCGGAATTCATAATTACATCGTGTCGCACGCGCACGACCGGGCCGGGACGTATGCCTGGCTGATAGAGCAGGGGCAGCTGTAATGCGCCAGCGCTGCAGCGCCGCCACGCCTCTGCCTCCCCTCTGAAGATGCTTCCTGCGGTCCACTACACCGGGACGGTCAGGAAAAACCGGATCCGGGATATCGCTATCCGCTCGAGAATTTTCATCCGTTGAGCCTGCTGCCGTAAAATGGCCTCATTGGCGGTATTATATGAAGATGGGCGGTGAACAGCATCACCTGCCTTCGCTCTGTGTGCCTGTAGCCCCTTTTGGGGGCTTCATATCGTTTCCTATGAAAATCGAGCCGGATTCTGCAATGGATGGATCTTTGCGGTCAATACTTTTGCGCCTCCGTACACGGCTTCCCACCGGCGCTTCATC
>JAHKLN010000107.1 GCA_020854755.1 Methanomicrobiaceae archaeon
AAAACGTCAAGGTTTCTCACACTGATCAGAGAATGGGAGATGCTCTTTTTCGTGCCCAATGATGGCGTTCGAATCATCTGTTACGAAATGGGCGAAGACTATACAGACTCCCGGTTAGCTGGACAGATCACCGATAGGACCCATTTAGCCTATGCAATCGCATATGGGTTTAGATACTTCATATCCACCGATTCCCTGATTAAAACGTATCAACTCCCTCCTGCACTATCTGATTACGGCTTCAGTAAGCCCGAAGTGCTGAACTTAATCGAATTTAGAGATCGTGCTCTGGATCACCGGTAGCTGCAAAAAGTATGGCTATAACACCGCCCGGCTTTTCTCCATGCGCTCCCGGATCGTGTCATTCAGTCGCTCCATGTAGTGGCGACCGGTTTTTGATATTGCATGAGGATAGCCTGAAACCGGGTATGAGGCCAGAATTGGCTACAGGTGCAAAGCTCTCTATCGTTCCCGGAGACATCGTGCCGTTTCATGCATCACTGCCCCGCCATCGGCCGCCCGGTCAGAGCCTTGAGATCCTGAAGAGCGAGTGCACCGGGACGCCGTCGACCTCACGGATACCGCGCTTGTCGAAGATGACCCAGATGGCAAGCGGTGCTGCGCCGTGCTGCTTGAGGTACTGCACCACCTCGTGAAGCGTCCCTCCCGTGGTGATCGCATCGTCGATGATGATAACTCGCTGCCCGGCGACGCCTGAAAAGTTGGCGCTCAGCGACCCGATGGGAGTTGCGCCCCGGCTGTACTTGGCGGGATGGTAGATGGCAAGTTTCAACCCCTCCTCGACGGCGACGATGGTGGCAAGCGGCACGCCCGAGAGATCAATCCCGACGACGGCATCCGGGATCTCGGTCTCGGGGAGAAGGCTTTCTCCGCCGGCTCCCTCTGCGTTGTAGAGGAAGCGCTTCAGCATCATCATTGCAAGATCAGAGAGCAGCGGGGCATAGGTGCTCACGGTTGTCCAGTCGATATGGACGTCTTTTGGGATCTCGCCGCCTTTCGGCTGGGTAAGCAGCCAGGTGACGGTCTCCGTGGAGAGGCAGAGCTCGTCTGCAATCTGTGCGGGGCTGTGACCTTCCGACTGGAGCAGTTTTGCTTTCGATATCAGCTCCTCAAGCGATGGCATGGAAAAAAGATTCACAGTGATCTATTTAAGTGTTCTTTTCATTGCCGCACCGCAAACCGGGCAGACTCCTTCCCGTTTTCCGTAACGGCCGCACCCGGTGCACCGGAATCTCCACCGCAGGGGCCGGGCGGATCGCTGCTGAATGGACTGCGTCGTGACGTTCAGGCGATGGGCAACGTTCTGGACGGCGAAATCATCGGTAACGAGCACCCCTTCGAGCTCGAGGGCAAGCGCCAGGATGTCCCGATCGGCGGGAGAGAGGACGCCCGCATCCCCGGTCCGCTCTGCTGCCTCTTCCACCCGTGCCAGAGACGCCTCATCCGGCTCCCTGACGATCAGGCCAGCTGCAAGCAGCACCTCGTAACGGCTCTTCGAACGGAGATCGACGAGCTCGGCAACGACCGAGGGAGTCGTAAAGCTCTGTTCTGCAGGGGGGAGGTCGGAGAAGAATGCCGAGGCGTCAAGGACGTAGATCATACTGCAAACTCCACAGCACCGTTCTCCCTCCACCGCACCGCAAACCCGAACCTCTCGAGCAGCCAGCAGATCGTCCGGGCATGCATCGAGAGAGCATGGGTGCTGTACCGCCCCCCATACTGCGCCAGGTAGATCAGGAGCTGGTCGGAGAGGTGGAGATCGACCGTCCCGGGGCGGCGCACCTCCTCGAGCAGCCTGCGGGCGGCCTGCTCCCCCACGTTCTCTGCAGCCAGCCCCCGCCGCCCGAGCGCGGTGCCGCCCTTTGCCCCCGCCCAGACGGTGAGCGAACTCCCGGTGCTCCCCCCACCGGTCCTCGGATCGAGGTGTACGTCGCACTCCTGTGGAAGAGCGGCCGAAAGCACCCTCCGGGCCGATGCCGCCTGCCGTTCGGTCACGTGTTCCGGCAGGTTGGACGAGCAGGAGCATATCCCGCAGCGGGCATCGGCTCTCTCGACAACGATCGGGAAGAGGTGCGATGGTTCGACCCTGACCGCCACCCGCCCCCCTCCCTGCGGGTAGTAGCCCCGCTGCAGGACGGCGATATCGATCACGCCTCCGTGCCTGCGGAGCACCGCTGCGAGGACGCGATCGACGTAATCGATGGTCGGGCTCCACCGCACCTCGGTCCCGCCGGTCGCGCTCAGGCTGCCGCCCGCATGGAGCGCCACGGGAAGCCATGCCTGCAGGACGAGCGGGATGCTCCCCGCCGTTCCGAGATCAACCGCAACATCCCGCCGCTCGAGGGGGCCGGGATGGAAGACGATTTGCCTGCTCCCGGGAGCGAGGCCTTCGATAGCGGCACCGCACGCCGCCCCCACCGCACTCACCGCTGCCACGTGCTGGGCGGCAAGCCCGGGCCGCTCGCGCCGTTCCCGGATCCGCTCGAGGGTGACGGGCGTCCCGGTCACTGCAGAGAGTGCCACCGCAGTACGGACGATCTGCCCCCCTCCTTCCAGGTAGGAACCGTCGATGGTCAGCATGGCCTGATCGCACGGGCGATCTCGCCTGCCGCCGGGATGCAGCTGCAGGCACGCTCGTAGGTATCGCTCGAGGCGACCGTCGCAATCCCCACTGACCGCAGACGTGCATATGCGCCGGTGGAAAGGACGCCGTGGACGCAGGCGGCGTGGACGGTCGCTGCACCCTGCCGGTAGAGCATTCCCGCAGCGGTGGCAAGCGTTCCGCCGGTGGAGATGATATCGTCCACAAGAACCACGTCGCGGGAGGAGACGTTGAGGCTCTTCGGATTTATCCGGATCTCGTCGCTGCTGATCCGATTCTTCTCGAGAAAGTCGCAGTCCCATCCCCCCACCGCCGCCACATCACCGGCGAACGCGATTGCACCCTCGTCGGGCGCAAGAATAAGCGGGTTTGAGACCTCGAGGCTCTGGATGTACCTGCCGACCGCAGGGGCAATGGAGATATTTGCTGCCGTCACCCGGAAGTACCTGAGGGCATCGGGCTGGTGGATATTTACGACAAAGATCTCCCGGACGCCATGGCTCAGTGCCCTGGCAACCGCCCGTATGCTGATCGGCTCTCCGGGATTGAACCGTTTGTCCTGCCGCGCGTATGCAAGATAGGGAATCACCAGCGTGTTGCTGGATCCGTCACATGCGTCGATCAGGAGGAGCAGCTGCACCAGCGCATCGTTGTCGACCACACTGCTGACAATGACCATTTCATCGTCCAGTTCTCCAGCCCGCAGGTACAATTCGCCGTCAGGAAATCGGGAAAATCGTGTATCCACTACAGGAACGCGCAGCTCTTCGGCAACCCGCGTCGCAAGAACCTGGGATTTCTCTGTACTGATGACCTTCGTGCTCCTCACCTCAGCTGAAAGTACTTAAACTATCATGAATAAATTATTTAAGTACCATTGCTGCAAAGAGGTAACCAGGACGATGGAAACAACACCAGATGAAATACCGAACATCGATCTCACGCACGATGAGCTGACAGACAGCGATGTGTTCGCCGGCATCGAGCTTTCTGCATCGTCCGATATTGAAGTGCCTCCAAAGTTAATCGATCAGGTCATCGGACAGGAACACGCTGTCGAGGTGATCCGGAAGGCCGCTACCCAGCGCAGGCACGTGATGATGATCGGCACCCCGGGCACCGGCAAGTCCATGCTTGCAAAGGCGATGGCGGAGCTCCTCCCGAGAGAGGAGATGCAGGACGTTTTAGTGTATCCCAATGCAGAGGACAGCAATAATCCGATCATCAGGACCGTGCCTTCAGGGCGGGGAAAGCAGATCGTCAACGCCCATAAGGTTGAGGCCCGGAAGAAGATCCAGATGAGAAACACCATGATCATGCTGCTTCTCATCGGTATCATCGGCTATGCACTCCTCATCGGCCAGTGGCTGATGGGCATCATTGCAGCCGCCTTTGTCTTCATGGCGCTCCGTTACACGACGCCGAGGGAAGAGGCGATGGTGCCGAAGCTGCTGGTATCAAACGACTCAACCACCACGGCTCCCTTCGTCGACGCCACCGGTTCGCATGCAGGAGCAATGCTCGGGGATGTTCGCCATGATCCCTTCCAGAGCGGCGGGCTTGAGACGCCGTCCCACGATCGCGTCGAGGCGGGTGCCATCCACCGTGCACACGGGGGCGTCCTCTTCATCGACGAGATCAATACGCTCACGCCGCACTCCCAGCAGAACCTGCTCACGGCCCTGCAGGAAGGATCGTTTCCCATCACCGGCCAGAGCGAGCGATCGAGCGGCGCCATGGTCAGGACGGAACCCGTCCCCTGCCGGTTTATCATGGTGGCGGCGGGCAATGTCGATGCCGTCCAGGGGATGCATCCTGCGCTGAGATCGCGTATCCGCGGGTACGGCTACGAGATATTCATGCGGGAGAGTATGGAGGACACGCTCGAAAACCGGCGCAAATTCATCAGGTTCATTGCGCAGGAAGTCAAGAACGACGGGAAAATACCGCATTTCGACCGCGGGGCCATCCTGGAGGTAATCCGGGAGGCACGGCGGAGATCGAATCGGAAAGGCCACCTGACCCTGAAACTGCGTGACATGGGCGGCCTGATCCGCGTGGCGGGCGATCTGGCGCGGCAGGAAGGCGCCGACATCACGACGGCGGAGCACGTCCTTGCCGCGAAGGAGACGGCACGGTCGATCGAGGACCAGATATCAGATGAATATATCAGAAGGAGCCGCGACTACGAGATTACCGTGATCAGCGGCACGAAGGTCGGCCGCGTGAACGGGCTCGCCGTCATGGGCTCGGACAGCGGGTCGGTCCTTCCCATCATGGCGGAAGTGACCCCGACGCAGGGAGCGAGCGGCACGGTCATCGCCACCGGCATGCTCAAGGACATCGCCCAGGAGTCCATCAAGAACGTCAGCGCCATTATCAAGAAGTTCACCGGCAAGGATATCAGGAATATGGACGTCCACGTCCAGTTTATCGGCACCTACGGGGGCGTTGAGGGCGACTCCGCATCGGTCAGCGTGGCGACCGCCGTAATCAGCGCGATAGAAAACATCCCGGTCCGGCAGGATGTCGCCATGACCGGCTCCCTCTC
>JAHKLN010000039.1 GCA_020854755.1 Methanomicrobiaceae archaeon
GTCGGTGGACGGCGGTGGGGGGGGGGGGGGGGGGGAGGGGGCCCAGCAGCCCCCCCCCCCCCCCCCCCCCCCCCCCCCCCCCCCCCCCCCCCCCCCCCCCCCCAAACCCCTCCCCCTGTGATGATAGTCCGTAGGAAGCCGTGTACGGGAGCGAATAGAATTGAGGGGAGAGAGACCTCTGTTTCAGAAACGGGGTTAATGTTCATGTGAAACCGGCGATGAAGCCCCCAAGGGGAGCAACAGGCGCGACTGATGAATATTTATAGGTTTTCGTTTTCTATAGTATCACAGATTCGGTATCTCCCAGCTCCCCGGGAACAGTGGACCGTGGGGGACATCCCAATGGTGGGAAGCCGTGTACAGGGGCGCAAAGAATCAAGCGGCGAGCGGCTTCCCTTTACAGATGCCGGCTTAACTTTCATGGGAAAAACGGTGAATTCAGTGAATTTACCCCTGATCCGGATATTCTTTCCCGCGACGCCGCAGCCCGCAGACATCTCCGGGAGATCTTCTGGTGTGTCGGGATCGTTCCTGCAAAGCCGCCTGTACTGCGGGATGCGATCGCATTCTCTTTTTGGGTTGGCTGTATGGAAACAGGCTGCTGGAATCCTGATTGCCGGAGGATCCTGACGGGATCGATCGCCCGGGCGGGTAGTCACCTGGTGTGCACGGGCGAAACCTTCATCTCTCATGGAAACGATCAGGTCAGACAGGGTATATGCACGTACCGCACCCTTCGATCGGCCGCAAGGCCGTGATCAATGGCCACCTCGGGATCGCCTGCCCTGATTCGCCGGGATTCGTTCAGCCAGAAACCGGAGTCTGCAATGGATTCCAGCAAATTGAGCAGGGCCGTTCAAGGTGGCAACACGTTTATATGGCTACTGCCACTACTATATGGTGATTTTATGGTAAAGACTACTGTATCCGTCATAAAAGCTGATATCGGAAGTTTTCCGGGACATTCACGAACTCACCCGAAAACCCTGGAAAAAGCTGCCCGGATGCTGAAGGACGCCGAAGGCACACTCATCACTGACTCTTTTGTTACCCACTGCGGGGATGATCTCGAGCTGATCATCACCCACACGAAGGGGGAAAATAATCCGGAGATCCACGAGCTCGCGTGGAATATATTCACGGAGTGCGCTGCTCTGGCAAAGGAGATGAAGCTCTACGGAGCAGGCCAGGATCTCCTCAGCGATGCGTTCAGCGGCAACGTCAAGGGAATGGGTCCGGGTGTAGCCGAGATGGAATTCGAGGAACGCGGCAGCGATCCCGTCCTGATCTTCATGGCAGACAAGACCGAACCCGGTGCCTGGAACTACTTCCTCTACAAAATGTTTGCAGATCCCTTCAATACTCCGGGTCTCGTCATCGATCCGTCAATGCACGAAGGGTTCATCTTTGAAGTCCACGATCTCATAGAGAAGCGGAAGGTTGCCTTCAAGACCCCGGAGGAGTCCTACAGTCTTCTTGCCTATATCGGCGCCCCCTCCCGCTATGTGATCAAGTACATCTGGCGAAAAGACGGGGTCATCGGAGCATCGACAAGCACCCAGCGCCTGAACATGATGGCGGGCAGATATGTGGGGAAGGATGATCCGGTCATGATCGTCAGGGCGCAGAGCGGCCTGCCGGCGGTCGGCGAGGTCATCGATCCCTTCGGCACGCCGGTGATCGTTGCGGGATGGATGCGTGGCTCGCATCACGGCCCGTTCATGCCGGTCGGCGTCCCGGACGCCAACTGCACGCGCTTCGACGGGCCGCCCCGCGTCGTCTGTCTCGGATTCCAGATCTGCAACGGCAGGCTCGTCGGGCCGGCCGACATGTTCGACGATCCGGCATACGACCGCGTCCGTAATCGCTGCAACGAGCTGGCGGACATACTCAGGGCACACGGGCCGTTTGAGCCGCACCGCCTCTCGCTCGATGAGATGGAGTATACGACGCTTCCCTCCGTCGAGAAACAGCTGAAGAACCGTTGGGAACCAATTCCCGAGTAACCCTTTTTTGCTGCTCACCCGATTGAACGCTCCAGCAGGGTGAGCAGCTCCTCGGTGCTCCCCACCACGTGGGCTCGTTCTGCGAGCGCGATATAGAGGTATTCGGCCCTGCCCCCCACATGGTCGAGATCCCCAAACGCCTGCCGGCGGGCGACGAGGATCACCGGCTTTGCTCCTGCCACCTCGCAGGCGACTTCAAGGCTTCCCAGATTCCCCTGCCCGACCGGCATGGCCGCCACCACGACCGCATCGGCATCCAGGCACCACGCCCGGAGACGATCCTTGGCGGCCTCATCGATGCGGCAGAAGGGGGGGATTGTCAGTGTGCGGCAGCCCAGTGAGAGAGCGGTGTCGAGATCGCGGTCGCCCTGGTTGAGCACGCCGGTCCAGAGTTCGTATCCGGCATGGGCGAGGGAAAAGATCACCGGGCGTGCGTATCCCCCGCCGCCGATGATCAGGATGCGTCTTCGTCGTTCATCTGCTGTCCGGGGAGGGAGCGAAAACGCCAGACTGGACTGCGAGAGGTGCGGATGGTCGAGCCGGACCGAGTCCACGCCAAAGACCCTGCGGATCGTCGGCGCGGTGAGGATATCGTCCGGATTTCCCTGCCCGATCACCCGGCCCTGCTGGAGCAGCAGGACCTGTTCGCAGAACGCAAGGGCATGGTTGATGTCATGGATGACGGCAACCACCGCAATGCTGCCGGAGAGATCCTCGAGCAGGTGCATGATCTCGAGCTGGTGCCTGACGTCAAGGTGCGATGTCGGCTCGTCAAGCAGCAGAAACGCGGGTTCCTGGGCAAGAGCGCGCGCGATCATCACCCGCTGCAGCTCCCCGCCGCTCAGCTCGCCGATTGGCCGGTCGTGGAGGTGGAGCGTGCGCGTGAGCTCGAGCGCCTGCTCGACGGCGTGCCGGTCTCCCGCGGTCTCCGGCCTGGACCAGGTGAGATGCGGGGTCCTGCCGATCAGCACGTAGTCGAAGACGGAAAACTCGAAAGGAGCGACCAGACGCTGCTCCACGACAGCACGCATCAGTGCGAGGTCCCGCGAACGGAGGTGCTGCACCGGACGGCCGTTGTAGGCAACGCCCCCGCTGTCGGGGGTGAGGTACCCGCTCATCACCCGGAGCAGCGTCGTTTTCCCGCTTCCGTTCGGGCCCAGAATACCTGTAATCTCGCCCTCGCGGCAGGTAGCGGCCACGCCGTCCAGCACCGGCTTGCTGCCGTAGCTGAACCGGACATCCCTCACATCGATCCTGTTCATGCCTCGCCTCGCTTCCGTTTGAGCAGAAAGAGAAAGAAAGGCGCTCCACAGAGTGCGGTGACAACGCCGATGGGGAGCTCTGCAGGGGCGATGAGCGTGCGGGAGACCATATCGGCAACGATCAGAAAGATCGCACCGGTAAGGATCGATACCGGGAGCAGAACCCGGTGATCCGGACCCACGAACAGCCGCACGACGTGCGGTGTGATCAGGCCGACAAAACCGATCGGTCCGCTTACCGCCACCGCAGCGCCCGTGACGATGACGGTGCCCGCGAGCAGCACCTTTTTCAACCGTTCGACCTGGATTCCCAGGTACAGCGCCGATTCCTCACCGAACATCAGTGCGTTCAGCGGCCGGGAAAGAGTGAAGAACGCAAGCCCCCCAAACACCGTAAACGGCAGCGCCACCAGGACATGGTCCCACGTCCGTCCGGCGAACCCCCCCATCATCCAGAAGATGATCTGGTTGAACTCGCCCTGTGAGGTGAAGAGAAGGAACGATGTGCATGCCGACATGAATGCCGAGACCGCGATACCGGAGAGGAGGAGTGTATAGGTGGGAACGCGCCGCCCCACACGTGCCAGCTGATAGACCAGCAGGATCGTGGCCGCCCCGCAGAGAAACGCTGCGAAGGGGAGGTTGAAGAGACCGAGGCCGAATGAGATGCCGTGCATCATGACGGCTGCTGCCCCGAAGGCCGCCCCACTGGAGATACCCAGGATGAAGGGATCGGCCATCGGGTTCCTGAAGAGGCTCTGGAGCACGGCTCCGCTCACAGCAAGGCCGGAGCCGACGAGGGCGGCCAGCAGCATGCGCGGCAGCCTGATGAGAAGGACGATCGTTTCGTCTGCCGAGCTCCAGAAAGGATCCTGCTGGAGGAGCGGGTGCAGGAGAATGGCAATAACAGTCCTCAAGCCGATGTATGACTCCCCGATACAGATCGAGAGAAAGGCGCAGATCGCCAGAACTGCTGCGAGCGCTCCGTAGAGCGGCACACGCGCTATGCGTGCAGACAAGCGGAGAATGCCTCCAGTGCGTCAATCAGTCTCGGACCCGGCCGATTCACGGTATCGGCGTCGACCGTGTAGATCCGCATGGTGCGCAGTGCCGGCACGTCGGAGAGGGTCTGCTTCCCGAGCAGTCTTTCCCTGATATCTCCCGTTCCTGCGGTATGGGCTTCGCAGATGATGATCACCTCCGGCCCGCGGTTCACGACCGCCTCGTCGGAGACGACGATATAGCCCTCCGCATCCTCAAAGACGTTTATGCCGCCTGCTCTTTTGATGAGGTCATCCTGCAATGTATCGCTGCCTGCAACATAGAGGGGGTCGTCCCAGAGGACATACATCGCCCGCGGCGGTTCTCGACCGTACGTTGCGGCCTGCACTGCGGTCTCGCGCTCACGCAGCCCCTCGATCAGGCTGCTCGCGTTGCCGGGGCAGCCAAGCAGTTCCCCGACATCCTCGATGTTTCGGTAGACATCCTCCAGTGTCTCAAGCCTGAAGATACGCACCTCCAGCCCTGCGGCTCTGAGTCCTTCTGCCGTGGCGGCGTCCGTTATGGTCGTCGCAAACACCAGATCGGGTTCAAGCCTGATCACCCGTTCGATGCTCACCGTCTTCGGGCCGCCGACTGAGGGGATGTCGGTGACAGAGGGCGGATAATTGCAGTAATCGCTCCTCCCGACGAGCAGGTCGCCCATTCCGAGTGCGCATACTATCTCGGTTTCGCCGGGTGCAAGCGTCACAAGCCGCGCCACGCTGGCAGGCGTCTGCCCGGGGGCGTCCGGGTTCTCCAGGCCCGCCCCGTCAGCCATGGGATTTTTCTGCAGGTCCGTGCAGCCCGCAACGCAGAGCGTCAGGATCAGGCAGGCGATCAGCAGCACTCTCATATATACAATATATTTTTAATTAATGCAAATAAACCCTCTTTTCTGTTCCGCGGCCCCCTCGGCCCTCCCGACGGTGCGGCACAGAATTTTGCAGCTGCAGGGTATCGTCCCTTCCCTTGCTATGGCTGCAATAGCGGCCGTTTTGTCAGAATATCCAGCAGGATGAAAAATTTAATTAATGACGATAACTACATACACTCAGATGGTTAACGGTATCGTGCTTCCTGTAAAGAAGGTTTTTTCTCTCGTCGATTCAAGGGTTGCGGTCGAGATAAAGGACGACGGGCGCAAACTTCAGGGTCGGCTCATCGCCGTGGATGAGCACCTCAATATACATATGGATGAGACGATTGAATACACAGACGATCAGCGAGGGCGAAATCTGGGCACTGTTGTCATCAGAGGGAACAATATCCTGACGATCGCTCCTCTGATCTGATCGCCTATGACTGATCTGGCAGAAGAAGCGCTCAATCTTATTCAGTCTCATCGGCAGGGAATCCTCCAGAGCGAACTCTGGAAGCAGCTCAATATCGATAGCAGGAAGTGTTCCCGCATCGTGAAGAGATTGCTGGACGCGGGACAGATCGAGCGGATAGAGTTCAGGAATGAAGGCATCAAGACCTATCTACTGAGAGCAAAGAAGAAAGCGGCCGATCCGTCGCTCATTCTTGCCGGATGCGAGATCCTGCCCTGCATCCGGTGCGAACTGGAATGCATACCCGAGGAATGCCCCCTGCTGCTCGACTGGATCTACCAGCTCGCCCTCGAAGAGTACGAGGAGTAGCGGAAGGGCTTCCTTCCGCATGCTCTTTTCGCAAACCTAATTTCATTCGTACAACGAACACTATGCTGTGAAGGAATACCCCGGTGATCAGCATGCAGTGTCGCACACGCAGGCAGTCATCCTGCTCATCGCCATTACCATCCTTCTTGCGCTTCTGGTTCTGCTGATGCTCAGGTTCCCGGAGTTCTCCTGGAATGCGCCCTCCGAACCGCCTGAAATCATCATCATCACGTCGGTCTACCACGTAAGCGACCGCCCTCCCAATGCCATGAACTATGACAGCCGTGTCATCCTCCGCCACAACGGCACGGAGCGTCTGGAGAACGATGCGCTGGCGGCAGCATTTTATCGAAACGAAGAACCGGTAAACTGCCGCATCGAGACGCTGAACGGCCATCTGTTCATCAGCACCCGGCATTACGGAGTCGAGGTGATGTGGGGGAGCGGGTGCTCCGGCACGTACTGGAACCCGGGTGAGAAGACCGGCATCGACTTTACCGACGGCACGTTCCGCCCCGGCGACCGGGTTCGGGTCGATGTCATCGAAAAGAGCACCGGAAACGTGGTGTCGCGGCATACCTTCACGGCATGAGGGCGGGGGGCGGCAGTATCTCCTGCAGGCAGCAGAAGAGGGAACTTGCCCTCCCGCCCGGTGGTCTGGAATCCGGATCAGGTCGGTTCTTCGTGAAGCGGCATGCACCCCGGAGGCGGCATCATCTCTGAACCAACCGAAAACCAGCGGGTTGTCTGCTTTCACAGGAATTCTCTTCTGCCACTCGGGCTGTATCCAGAGGCGGTATATGAGCGCGGCGAACGCGGCTTCCCATCCCCCATCGCCATGGGGGAGACCGGGGAGGGGAGGCACACTCCCCCTGGCGGTGCTTCCCCGGTCCACCACGGGGGACAGCAAGGTTAGTGTGGATAACTTGTGCCGAGGTCATGGATGTTGCATGAAACCACACGATGCCTTGGGGCCACAGGCTCAACCGATGAAAATTCTTGAGTTTTTTAAAGAGGTCGTCCCAAAACGCCTCTGCCGGGAGGGGGTGTCCCCCTCCCGGTCCCTCCCCCGCGATGCGATGCCCAGTGGAAAGCCGTGTCAGCGATTTGACGCTGGATATTGCCCAATTCTTTACGAACGTGCGTCAGAAGACTCTGAACCATGTGAATATTCAGTCGCAGGGTACTTTTGGGATGTGCTTAAAGTATCACGGTTCCGGTATCTCTCGGGATCTCCCGGTGTAGTGGACCGAGGGGGACATCCCAACAGGGGGTGGGGGCAGGGGGGACCCCCTCCCCGGGCGGACCGGGATGCTCCCCTTGGTCCACTGGAACCGGAGAGCCAGAGGAGAATACCGGGCCTGATGTGTCTGCACCACATTCAACGACTTCCCGGCCTGTGCCTGTGCCGCTTCCGCTGCCGGCGCACGGGGGTATATATGCGTTTTGGGATATCTCCGGGGAAGCACACACCGGGCAGCCCTGCCGGGGTCGTCCCGGATAATCCGGGCTTTCTGCGAATACCGTTCCCCTATCAGCAGATTTTTTACCTCATGCTTCCCATTCTCAAAAAGGACTGAAGTGTATGCTGGATCAGATACTGGTGGCCGTGGATGGCTCGGAAGCCAGCAAAAAGGCGCTCGAAGAAGCTCTTTCTCTTGCAGAAGCCCTGCATGCGGAGATCCATGCGGTGCATGTGATCGAGATCGGTCTTGTGCCGCAGGTGAGCATGAATACCGAACCCATCGATGCCGTTCAGCAGTCTGTCGTCGCCATGCTTGAGCGGGAAGCCGACGAGATACTCGAGGAAGCCCGGAGGAAGGCTGCTGCGCGTGGCATTGAGATCGGGATACAGAAGAGGTGGGGGCATCCCGGGAGCGAGATCGTCGGCGCTGCCGAAGAACTCGGCATCGACCTCATCGTGATCGGATCGAGAGGCCGGAGCAGGATCGCGCGCATACTTCTCGGGAGCGTCAGTTCGTTTGTGGTGGAGCACGCGTCGTCTGCCGTCATGGTGGCACGGGGTTAGCGGCAGACGCCTGACCGCACAATGCCCCGGGCAATCAGCCGGGCGACCCGAACCGGCTCCGGCAGCCTGCCGTCCTTTGTGAAGTCGTTGCAGAGCCGCTCCGCGAGTTCGTGCGGCAGGCCTGCGGTGCGGATATAGACGTCATGCCCGGTATGCAGCCGGACGCAGGTCCGCTTCCCCAGCCTCCGATATGCAGCAAGGCGCTCCCGGTCTTCCGGGAAGTGCTGCCGGAGATCCTCCTCCAGGCCTGACGACTCCTCATAGGTGATCACGATGACGGGAAGGCCGGTGGCGGCATGCACCTCATCGGGTTCGATGATATTGAACCAGGCAACCACGCTGCCGCTGATCATCAGGACATTGATGTCCCGGCGTCCGAGGGCTTCGACCATGCCGATGACCGCCGGCGTTGCATCCATGCCCCCAACGGTTATTCTGGAGAATGCCGACCCGTCGATCCGGAGATCTTTGCGCATCACAATGCCCGCGAGGGTGGAATGCTCCCTTCCCGAGAAACTTTCAGCGACACCGAGTGCCCGGAGGCCCCTCTTTGCACTGTGCATGAAGACCGTATGATGCAGGGTTTAATATAGTGTGGCGCTGAACTCTCCCGCGCTTCCGGATGGGACCGATACTGCGGGCCGGCCGGATCCGGCACACCTGCGGCAGGCAAAAACGGAGTATTCCTGCGAGAGATCATCCGGCCTTCTCTCTTACGTGGAGAGAGGGAGATGGATGCTGCATCCGGCATGCAGCGTGCACGGCCGAATCGGTCTGCCGTACAATATATGTGATGGGTTCGTATGTTTATAAGCGGAGGTGACAGGGCGACTCCTCCCACCGGCGAGCGAGGCCCTCCTGCCCGATTGAGATGAAGATCAACAAAGATGAGGTATGCATATTTATTCCAACCTTAAACGAGGCGCCGACGATAGGAGGACTTGTTTCGGATTTCAGGAGCCTCGGATTTTCAAACATCTTCGTGATGGACGGCAACAGCACCGATAATACTGCTGATATTGCCCGTGCGGCGGGGGCCACCGTCCGCACGCAGCTTGGCAGGGGCAAGGGGAATGCAGTCATCGAGGCGCTCGAGATGATCGATCTGCCGTATGTGCTGATGCTCGACGGTGACGGGACCTATCTGCCTGCCGATGCGGAAAAGATGCTCAGACCGCTTTTTCTCGGGTTTGATCACGTGATCGGGGATCGGTTCGCCAAAGCGGAACCCGGATCGTTCACCCGCCTCAACCTCCTCGGCAACACTGTCCTCAACCACCTCTTCAAGGTCGCGCACGGGAGAGATCTCCATGATATCCTCTCGGGCTACCGCGCATTCACCATGGCGTCGATACACCAGATGACCTTAAAGGAGACCGGATTTGAGATCGAGACCGAGATGGCCGTGGAAGCGGTGAGAAAAGGCCAGCGCGTCATGGTGGTGCCGATCCGGTACATGAAACGTCCGGGCACCGATACCAAACTCAACCCGATCCATGACGGCGTCAGGATCTTCTCGACCATCTACCGGCTCGCAAAGATGACCAACCCCATCTTCTACTTCGGGATTATAGGGCTCTTCATCGCGCTTCTCGGGGGCATATCGGGCGTTTACGTCGTCTACGAATGGCTGCAGGGCATCGAGCGCCTGCCGCTCACCATCCTCACCGTGCTGCTGATCACAATCGGCTTTCAGATCTTCATGTTCGGCGTCATCAGCGATATGCTGCTTGCTTTCCACCGGGAGACGATACGCTCGATCGAGCAGCTACAGGCGCAGAAACCGCCCCGATAGAAGGAGAATCCGGCAGGTGTGCTCCACGGCTGATGTAAGGAGAAACGCCTCGTCAAGCGTTTTTCCTGCTGCAAACGTCCCGTGGCCGCGTGCGATGGCGACAGGCGCGGCAGTGAGGGCTTCTGCCACCGACGCTGCGAGGGCATCGGTGCCCGGCGGGCCGTCGACGATGGGAATCTCCGGGCAGAAGAGCATCAGCCCTTCCGAGTCCAGCGGCACGATCGCATCTTTTGCGTGCAGCGAGACCGCAACCGCATGGGCGGGATGGGCATGGACGAGGGCGCTGTGGGGCGTCTTTGCATAGACGCTCCGGTGAACCCGGTATTCGCTCGAGGCTTCCTTCGGAACCTCCCCCGCATCAGGCACAAAGATCGGCCCGGTGCAGATATCCAGGTACGAACCTGCCCTGGTGATCGCAAATCCGCCCCTGCACCGGACGCTCATGTTTCCGAAGTTGCCTACTACCAGCCATTCGGCAAAGAGCCTCTTTCCTATCCGTCAAAATTCCTGATCCAGCATTCGTCGCACCGTTTCTTCCCGCAATACCCCTTCGCATATTCGACAAAATGCGCATGGCTCTGCCGGCATGCATCCGCCGTTTCCGGCAATACCGACTCAAAGAGCCCCTTCAACTCCCTCCGGCCCGCGTCGATGCCCGCACACCAGCATATCCGCTCTGTATAGGCATCGATCACGAATACGGCCCTGCCGAGCCCGTAGCAGAGGATGCTGTCGGCGGTCTCCTCGCCGACGCCTTTCACCGAAAGCAGGCTCTCCCTGAGATCCTCCGTCGGGACTGTCCGCATCCCCTCAACGCCGCCGAATTCGCGGATCACGTGAGCAGCAAGCCCCTGCAGCCGCCGGGCCTTCACCCGGAAGAAGCCGGTCGGGCGGATCAGGGCCTCGATCTCCTCCATCGGAGCGGCGAAGATCCCCCTGATGCTGCAGATGCCCGCCTGCCGGAGGCGGGAAAGGGCCACCTCCACGTTCTCCCACCGCGTCTGCTGGGTGAGGATCGCCCCGATCATCACCTCCTCGGTGCTGCCCTTCCACCAGATGAGCGGCCCGTACTGTTCGAAAAGCCCGTCTATGAGCGCTGATATGCTAGACGAAACGGATGCCGACATCCTTCATCCCGCTGTACCTGGCGATATTGAGGAGGAGAGGCGTGACGCTCTCCACGAGGGAGGCTGATGCAAGCGGGCCTGCATCGAATGCCCGGAGCTCCGATATGCTGTCGACGAGATCCATCACCTGACGCTTTGCATCCGCCTCGTCACAGCAGACGGCAACCGAGTAGTCCAGCACTTCGTCAAGCATCTTCCATCTGTTTGCGGCGATGTTGTTGAATGCGGCGCAGACGGTCGCACTCTCCGGCATGAGCCCCTTGATGAAGAGCGCGGCGGATCCTTCCGGCGGGGGAGCGTAGTAGAAGTAGGTCGAGCGCTCGATAGGGTTCACCGGGGAGATGACGATCTTATTCTCAAACCCTGAGAGGGATCGGATCGTTGCGGCGACGTGCTTGAACGGGAGGGCGATGACGACGATGTCGCCCTCGTCCACCGCCTGCTGGTTGCTTGCCCCCTCAAGGCTGCAGGACATCCCCCGCTCCCCGAGAGCGGCAGCGCACACTTCGCAGAGCGCGGTGGCCTTCTGCTCTTCGCGAGAACCGATGAAGACATCATGCATGGTGGAGAGGCGCAACGCCATCCCCTCACCGATATCTCCGGTCCCGCCAACAACGCCGATCTTCACTTACTCCACCAGCGGCGCAAGTATTCTCTCGAGGGTCTCCAGATCCTGGACACCCACCAGTTTCTTGATCATCTGACCGTCCTTCTCAATAACAAGCGTGGGGACGAACTGAATGTCGTATTTTACCGCGTATTGCCTCGTTTCCTGCGAATCGATTCCAACATCAATCTTTCTGATATCGACACTATCTCCCATTCTCCTCTTTAAAGCCTCGAGAATCGGTGTCTGCTGGTGGCACGGCCCGCACCAGTCTGCGTAAAAGTCCATTAAAACCGGTTTAGCCATATTCAATTCCCCTATTACTGAGCTTGTTGATGAAAGGGCAGATAAAGGTTGTTGTATGTGGAAAAAAGAAGGACTAACGGGAGAAGATCATCATGATGATCTTCCCGTATGCCGGCCGGGTGATCAAGACGCCGATCAGCACACCCAGGATGGCGATGATGGCAAACCCACGGAGCGTGGAGAGATCCATCAGCGCGAGCGGCAGCATCGCAATGAACATCGTCGTCGCAGCGACCGCGATGATGCCGAACGCCCTCCCGTAGCGCTTCAGGTAGAGGTTGGGCGACGGCACCCGCCCTTCATGGAGCACCTCGTCGGTGATGATCACCAGCTGGTCGATGCCCGTACCCATCACGGCGATCAGGCCGGCGATCGTCGCGAGATCGAGCTGCCAGCCGATGGCGCGTGCAATGCCGAGCAGGATGAGCAGCTCGGCGGCGGTCGTCCCGATCATGGGAAGGACGATGTACGGCTCCCGGTACCGGAAGAAGACGACGACGCCGACCGTCAGGACTGCAAGAATCCCTGCAATCAGGCTCATCATCTTGAAGTGCTCGCCGAGCGCTGCAGGCACCGATCCCGAGCCGACAATGTCCACGTTGACGGGAAGCGCGCCTGCGCGGAGGTGGATCTCGAGCGCCATCGCCGCATCCAGCCCTTCCTGGCCGCTGCCGGTCGAGGCGGAGAGCTCTCTCTCCGGTGCGGTCCTGAGTTTTGCCGCGAGATTGGGATCGAGCGGAGCGCTGTAGACGGTCTCGTTGTCAAGCAGCATCAGCAGTTCGTGCTCGGCAGGGCTGTTCACCGCCCCGTGCTCGATGGCCGCCTCCCGGAACGCCACAGCACCCTGTTCGCTGAAGGTGAACCCGACGCCCCAGTAGTTGCTGCCGGGGGGGTTCTGCGTGGGAACGCCGACGCTCGTGATGGCATCCCCATAGAGGACATGCTCGGTGGCGTTGCCCGTCGTGTAGATCCGGATCTCGAATCTGCCCTGGGTGCCGACGATCTCCTGGGCTGTTGCCATATCCACACCGGCGAGCTCGACGCGGACATACTGGGCGAAATCGCTGCCTGCCGGGGTGAGCAGGTTGACCCTTGCATCCTGCGTGCCGAGCCGGTTGATCTTATCCTCGAGGATTCGCTTGACGTCGTTGGCCGTCTGCGGCGAGACCCCGCGCTGGTAGGAGATGATCTCCGCTCCTGCCTCGGTAAAGACCGGCTGCAGTGCCTCGCGTGAGAAATCCTTCCGGATCTCGAGGTGGTGCTCGCCGACCCAGACGACCTCGGCATCAAGACGCCTCTCGAGATCGCCGATCAGGTCCGCTACAGGCCGATCGGTCTGGAATCCGACGATCTCAGACTGGAATCCGAGCTGCAGCCACGACCCCCCTTCGAGATCAAGGCCGAACTGGAGATTCCCCTCCAGTCCCCGGTCAGGGTTCGGGGGGAGGAGATATATGCCGGCGATCGATCCGAAGACCAGGACGAGCATCAGGGCGATGCGCCAGTCCCGGATCAACTTCCCGATGATTTCGCCGTTCATTATTTTCCACCCCTCTGGATGTACCACTTGAGGATCCCGGCATTGAACAGCCAGGTATTCATGAGATCGACCCCGAGTCCGATGAAGAGGACGCTTGCGATCTCGGCAATGATCTGTATCTGCCCGACGGTGGATACCACCCACAGGGCGGCAATCGCCGCGAGGGTGGTCGTTGTCATGATCAGGCCGGTCCGGAACGCTCCCGGGAGTTTCTCCTCAAGCTTCCCTTTCCTCTTCAGCAACCGAGAGGTGAGCAGGATGTCGCTGTCCACCGAGTAGCCGATAAGCATCAGGAGGGCTGCGGTTGTTCCGAGGGAGAGGGGAATCCCGAGGATCTGCATGATCCCTGCAGTAATCACGATGTTTGAGAACACTGCAAAGACCACCGCAAACGAGGGCACGGCGGTCCGGAACGCAATAAAGACGACGATCGACATCCCGAGAAACGAGAAGAGCAGGGCAAGAAGCGCCTGATGCTGCAGCGTCCTGCCGAAGGTCTCACCGATCTGGTCGATCTTTGCATCGGGATACCGCGCCTGCGTGAGTGTGCTGAACTCGCGGAACTGCTCGTCGCTCATCGGCCCGAACTGGAGGTATTTGCCGTCGCTGATGCCTTCGCCCACCGATATCAACGGGTAGTCCGAGTAGTGCGATTCGATCGCCTCCCTGCTGTCAGGGGTAAAGACCGTGACTGCTGTCCCTCCGGCAAAATCTATGCCCATCGTAAGGGGCGTGCCCGTCGATACCGCGGTGAACCCGAGTATCGCAAAGGCAGTGATGAGAAGAGCCAGAGGCAGAACCACCATCTGCTGCGGAGAATATTTGTTTATGTCATATCTGACAAATTCCATGGTATACTAAATTCGATGCCCGGAGATTAAAGGATTGGTATTCACCGATATCTTTATCTATTGCAGCCTGCATCTCCGCAGGGTCCGGAGTGCGGGCGTCCGGTGCATCCGGCAGACCGGAAACGGGAGCGGAAGGGCATCCCGAAGTCCAGAAACCGTTTTCGTCGTTTTGATCCGCTGGATCGAGACATCAGAATCGAGAAACCACGAGGAGGCTGATATGCCGGCACATCTGATGAAACGCACATGTTGCCCTTCAGGCTACAGGCACAACTGACGAAATACACACGAGGCGCTGCATCATGTGTGTTTCATGGGAAGATCCCTGACGCTGCACAGACGCCCCAGGTCCGGTCTTCTCCGACTATCCCCGGACAGTGGATCGAGTGGAGACCCCCTCCCGGGGCAGGAGCGATCGCCCCCCGGTCCACTGGAACGGGACTGCCGCCGGGAAATCCTGATCCCGGATATCTGCATGGCATTCACCGCCCGCCTCTGCTGCATCTGCAGCCGATGTCCGCGCCTCCGGATGCCTGAAGCAACAGGGAGGAGGGCGCGATGAAACGGTAAAACTCCCCCGGGCGGGGATAATTCGGGCGATATCGCCGCAGGAGAGGGGTATTTATGCTCCTGATCTTCACCAGACCTCCGCGTTTCCGGCCGATCCGGATCTCGTGGATCAACGAATCGCTTTCCTGTTCATAATTCACCCGATGGAGAAGGAAAAGGGCCGGATCGCGCCTTCAGCAGGGCCAAAAGAAAAGACATATATAAAATACGGCATTACAACCACGTATGAGGTCGCCCTCTGAGCTCAAGAAGGAGATTGAAGCTCGACTCAAAAGTTATCTCTCGAGGGACCGGAGTGGTATCCGACATGCGGTGCTGGATCTCTTTGTGAGGATTAAAGCACTCACCATCCCCCAGATCACCGGAGAACTGCAGAAACGCTTCAGTATCAGTTACCACTCGGTAGCATCCATGGTCGGGATCATTGCGTCCCGATTGGGGATCCTGCATGTGAAACGGAACGCAGACGGGACGCACACCATCTATGAACTGAAGGAACAGTACGTGGATGTTGTGGTTAAGATGCTTGGCACGTCCTGAAAGTTCCAGAAACACAACCATTTTTTACGTCCATAACCAACTGGATGGCATCATGTATACCGACACTGAGAGCAACTCGTCCGGACATCCCATTCACATCACCGATGAGGTGCGATCTTACGTTCTCGACAGAAAACAAGATTTCCGCGTGAGCACCTCGTGCGGGGGTCCGATACTCCTGCCCACATCGATCAAACCCCCGAAGATCTCGGATATCCGGCTTCACGTTGGCGACTATACGATCTACATCTCCCGATATCAGGCCCGATATCTTGAGACCGTACACCGGGGCATGATACCTTTCTTCTTTGATTATTAGGAAGTCCATGAGCTTTATCGAACTGGATCATACGGCTGATGTCCTCCTGCGCGTGTGGGGCGGGACTCTCGATGAGGTGTTTGCGGATGCAGCCCGCGCCATGTTCCAGATCATGTACGGGACCTGCGACGCAGGGGAGATCGTGCGAACCGTCGATCTGGAGGCGGAGGATATCGATTCCCTGCTCCATGACTTCCTCTCGGAGCTGCTTTTTTTGACCGATGCGGAGAACGTTGTCTTCTGCTCCTTTGACGTGGACGTACGGGGCAACCGGGTATCCGCCACACTGAAAGGGGAGGCGTTTGATCCCGCAGAACACTCCGGAACGATCGTCAAAGGGGTCTCGTACTCGGGGCCGGGAATCGTTAAAGGGGATGAAGGCTATGTACTTGAAATACTCTTTGATATATGAGGGGGTGAGAGATCAGCCATGCATGCGGGCATAAACAGAGTGGGAGCATGGGAATGGGAGATACCGATCGGCTTCATTCCCGGCATGCGCGTTCCGGGCCGCTTCTACCTGTCCGAGGAACTCGCCGGCACCCTTGAAGAAGGGGCGCTCGTCCAGCTAGCAAACGTTGCCACCATGCCGGGCATCGTGAAGCACTCTCTTGCCATGCCCGACATCCACTGGGGGTACGGCTTTCCCATCGGCGGCGTTGCTGCCTTTGATCTGCAGGAGGGTGTCGTGTCGCCGGGCGGTGTCGGGTTCGACATCAACTGCGGCGTGCGGCTGGTCGCTTCGCCCCTGACAGAGACCGATATCGCCCGGAACCGGAGGCAGCTTGTGGAAGAGCTCTTCCGGGCTGTTCCGACCGGTGTCGGTGCCCGCAGCGCGCTTTCGCTCTCAAATCGGGAGCTGACCGACCTGATGCTGACGGGTGCGGCATGGGGAGTGAAGCAGGGATTCGGGATGGAGTCTGATCTGGTGCATAGCGAAGAGAAGGGAGGGATGAAGCGCGCGGATCCCGATGCGGTCAGCGGCAAGGCACGGCAGCGCGGCATGCCCCAGGTCGGGACGCTCGGTGCCGGCAACCACTTCCTGGAGGTGCAGGTAGTGCGGGAGATCCTGGAACCCCGGGCAGCCGCCGCATACGGCGTCTCCCCCGGGCAGATCTGCTTTATGATCCACTCGGGCTCCCGCGGTCTCGGCCACCAGGTCTGCACCGACCATTTGAAGGTGCTTGAGAAGGCGACCAGAAAGTACAATATCTCGCTCCCGGATCGGCAGCTCGCCTGCGCGCCCATCGATTCTCCCGAAGGTCGCGCATACTTCGGCGCAATGGCGTCTGCCGCCAACTACGCGTGGGCGAACCGCCAGCTCATCATGCACGCGCTCCGCGAGGTGCTGCATGGCATGTATGGGATCGAGTACGAGGAGATGCCGATGGTCTATGATGTTGCGCACAATGTCGCCAAGATCGAGGAGCATACCGTTGACGGCAGGAGGATGCAGGTCTGTGTCCACCGGAAAGGGGCGACGCGGGCGTTCGGCCCGGGCTCCCCCGATCTGCCTCCCGAATACATGGACGTCGGGCAGCCGGTCCTGATCCCGGGAAGCATGGGCACGCCCTCCTACCTGCTCTGCGGTACGAAGACTGCCATGGAACGTACGTTCGGAAGCACCTGCCACGGCGCAGGGAGAGTACTCTCAAGAACGCAGGCAAAAAAGTCGGTGCGGGGAAAAGAACTCCGGGATCAACTCGCAAAGGAGGGCATCTACGTCCGCGCCCACCACGATGCCGCTCTTGCGGAGGAGGCGCCCGCGGCATACAAGCAGAGCAGCGAGGTGGTGCGCGTGGTCGACGGAGCCGGTATATCGCTGCTCGTTGCGCGGATGGAACCGCTGGGGGTGATTAAAGGATGATCTGCAGGACCGGGCTGCTCTGGGACAGCCCTCTATTGTTTGGCAGGTATGTGGAGGACTGCGGGGCATGCTGCGAGTTTGTCACCCCGCATATGCTTGCATCGCCGTTCTACCGGGGGCGGTTTGTTGCCGTAATCGCTCCGACGGGATTCGGCAACCCCGCATACTCAAACCTGCTGCCGGCTCTCCGGGCTTCAAGCCAGCGGATCAGGAAATTTGTCGAGATGGGCGGGAGGATGCTGGTCTTCGGCGCGGGCGGCAATCGGCCCGATTCATATGACTGGCTGCCGTTCCGCGTCACCTATCAGCACGTCTACCGGCCATGCAGCGTTACATTCGTGGAAGACAGCCCGTACGCATCGGTTCTTGCAGACTGCGAGCCGGACGCCGTCGAGTGCGACGGGTGGTTCCCGGATCACGATGCCACCACCATTGCTACGTGCGGCAACGGCGAATCAGTGATGATCCTGAAAGAGATCGGCGAGGGTGTCGTGGTGATCACGAGCATCCATGAATACCCTTCGCGGGAGTTTGTCAAGGATTTCTCCTGCGCAGATAGGGAAACCTTATTTTAGCAGGAAAATGATGGAAAATATGGATTGACCATGAATCAATACATTGTCTCAGCCTCCTCGACAGCACGCGATTTTGTGCCGATTATGATGTGTGTTCATGATCTGCTTGGTCAGCTGCCGGTAACGGCGCGATCTCGCGATCATCAGGGTGTCAGAATTGAAGGGGGGAGAGTCGTTGATGACAGCTATACCGGACCGATTCTTGAGGAGGTCATCTGCGATAATGTGGTGAAGAGGGTTACACCCCCTTCAGGGTCGTACCGGGGCATTCCCGTTATCGTTGCGCCGATACGCGACGATGAAGGCAATGCTATCGGAGCCATGGGCGTCGTCGATGTCACCGGGATCTTTGATCTTGCAGGCCTCATGGAGCAGCATGCAATGATCAAAAAGCAGGTGTGCGGCAGCGATCCGTGCCCTCGCCCCGAAGAGTCGACCGGAGCGAAAAGGTAATGGACATGAAGGATACCGCTGTTAGCATACTGAAGATTCTTGAAGAGGCGGACGGGCCGGTTTCGGGGGAGATGATCGCAGAGAGGCTCGGCATCACGCGCTCTGCCGTCTGGAAGCAGATCCGGGAGCTGAGACGGATGGGATATGATATCTCTTCCTCCCGCACGGAAGGCTACATGCTGGAAGGTCCGACCAACCGTCTGCTCCCCTACGAGATCAAGAAACGGCTGGCTACAAAGTTCATCGGCAGAAAGATCCGCTACTTCGACAGTGCCGCATCCACCATCTGGATAGGCAAGCAGCTCTGCAGCGAAGCGGATCTCGAGGCGCTTCACGGCATGGTCATCATCGCCGAGGAGCAGACGGGCGGCGTCGGGAGGCTCGGCCGCTCGTGGGTCTCTCCGCCGGGAGGTATATGGGTTACCATCATCTTAAAGCCGAATATCCCGATTGAACGGATCTTCATGATTACCATGGCAGGATCCATTGCAGTTGCCCGCGCGATTCGAAAGGAGTACGATATCGGCGCCCTCATCAAGTGGCCGAACGATATTTTCATCGGGGATAAGAAGGTCGGCGGGCTCCTGCTCGAGCTCTCTGCCGAATCGGATGTCGTGCACTACTGCCTGCTCAGCATAGGGATCGATGCAAATATCCCGCTTGACGAACTCTCGCCGGCGCTCCGGGAATCGATCACGTCGCTCCAGGCCGAGACCGGCAGGGAGGTGGACAGGGTTTCGCTGCTCGTGCGGGTGCTGAAGGAGTTTGAACAGCGGTATCTGCTGCTCGAGGACGAGGAGTACGAATCGCTGGTCCGGGAATGGAAGAGCCTCTCGCTCACCCTCGATCATCGGGTGCATATCAGGACGCTCCGCAGGACGTTCGATGGAGAGGCGATCGATATCGATGAGCACGGCGCACTCATCATCAGGAAGGATAACGGCAAGATCGAGCGGGTGATTGCAGGCGACTGCTTCCAGATCTGATCAATTTTTATGTCAACCAATGAGTACTACTATGGTTGACAATGAAGCGCCGCCCGCAGATACTGGCCTATAGCGCAACGTTCATCGCGCTGATCGCTGCCGGAAGCTGGCTATCCATTCCTTTTTTCCCGGTGCCGCTCACGCTCCAGACGCTCTTTGTGCTGCTTTCAGGGATCGTTATGAGGCGGCACGCCGTCCTGCCCGTTACGCTCTACATCCTCCTTGGCGCCATGAATCTGCCGGTATTCCATAACGGAACCGCCGGGCTCGGGGTGCTGCTCGGGCCGACCGGCGGCTATCTGATCGGGTTCATTCCCGCGGCGCTGGTCGTCGGTCTCGCCTATGAACGCAGACAGGCACGATACCGGATACCGGGGCTGATTGCAGCGACGGTCACCATCCTGGCCGCCGGCGCCGCATGGCTGGCATACTCTGCGGCGCTCTCCCCATTTCAGGCAGTCCTCATCGGCTTCGTGCCGTTCGTCGTCGGTGATCTGGTCAAGGCCGCGGCGGCATATACGATTGGAAAGCGGGTCGCATGATACGTATCGAAGGGCTGCGCCACCGGATCCTGGATATTCCCGACCTTGTCATCGGGGCGGGGAGAACAGCGGTGATCGGGCCGAACGGGAGCGGGAAGACCACGCTCCTTGAGCTCTGCGCGGGCATGGAGACCCCGGAGTCGGGAGCGGTCACCCTGCACGGCCGGCCGCGGTCGGCGCTTTCGATCGGATGGGTATCGGAGTTTCCGGATCGTACGATGCTCTTCTCCCGGGTGTACGACGAGATCGCGGCACCCCTCCGGTTCTGCCGCCTGCCCTGCCCAAAGGTCGATGCCCGCGTCAGGCAGGCTGCAGAGGCGCTCGGCATCCGGCACCTTCTCTCTATGCCGCTGCGGGATCTCTCGGGAGGCGAAAAGGCGCTTGTCGCCTTTGCCGCAGCCGTCATACGCACGCCCGACATCCTCGTCCTGGATGAAGTCGATTCCCATCTGGACGAAGAGGCGTTGCGGCAGGTGTTGGGGATGATACGGGATGCCGGCATTCCCCTTACCCTCATCTGCACCCAGAACATGGATGCAGCATCGGAGGCCGATTCAGTCCTCTATGTGGTGAGCGGGACGGTCAGGCACCAGGGATCGCCGGAGGATGTCTTTCCCCTCCTTTCCGGTACCTGCTTCTACCCGCCGCTCTGGAGGCTCACACGATGCAGGTAGCCCTCCGTGATGCGGAGATCAGGCGGGGCGCGTTCGTCCTCCGGTGCGACGCCGCCATCGGCGAGGGAGTCCACCTGGTCAGCGGCCCGGTCGGCAGCGGGAAGTCCACGCTTGCCCTCCTGCTTGCCTCGATCCTTGCGCCTGATTCCGGGAGCGTCGATCGCCATGGCGTCTCCTCATGCCTCCTCTCCCTGCAGTTTCCCGAATATCATGTCACGTGCAGCACGGCGGCGGAAGAGGTGCTCTCATGGGGGCTGAAACCCGATCCGGTGCTCGGCAGAGCCGGCCTCGCCGGACGGGGGCAGGCAGACCCGCTGACACTCAGCCGGGGCGAACTGAAGCGCCTGAACCTCGCGTGTGTCTTTTCCTGCAGCCCCGATCTCCTCCTGCTCGACGAGCCGTTCAGCTCGCTCGACTGCGCCGCGAAGGTGCGGGTATGCAGAGCGATCGAGGCCCGGAAGGGCGGCATCACCATCGTCTTCTCTCATGAGCGGGCGGTTCTGCCAAGGGTCGGGACGCTCTGGGAGATGGAGGGCGGAAGGCTTTCTAGGGTCGGGGATGTGCCCGACGCCATCCCCCGCTGGCGTTTTGCACCGCAGTACCTGCGTCATGCACTCGAGAGGGGCGCACGGCCGGCCAATATTGCCCTGACCGATGCCCGGGAGGCGCTATGCAGGATCCGAGACTGAAACTCTTCACGACTGGCCTGCTGTCGGCGGCGGCATTTTTCAGCACCTCTGGGGCAATCGCCGCCCTGGTCTGGTGGGGGCTCTTTACGCCGGGCGTCAGGGCGCTCAAGCACCAGAAGGCGCTGCTTGCGGTCTTCGTCATGATCGCGGCCGCAGCAGCAGTCTCGGAGATTACCGGCGGTCCCGGACTCTCGTATCTGGTGCGGATGACCGCCGTTCTCCTGGTTGCTGCGTGGGCGTATGCCGACCGGCGGGAAGGGGAATTCCTGGACGTCGCTGTCTGGCTCTTCGGCGAACAGTTCGGATTCGATCTGGGGCTGATCGGTGAGATGACCCTCCAGTCGCTCGATGTCATCCGCCGGGATATTGCCCAGATGCAGACCGCGCTTCATTTAAAGGGCATAAAACCGGGGTTCCGGACGATCGTTCCCCTGGCGGTCAATCTGATCGTGCTCCAGCTCAGGCGGACGGAGGATCAGGCGAGGCTGCTTGCGGTCAGAGGATACACAAAAGGCGGCCGTATATGCCCGAAATTCCGGACAGGCTATAGGGATGCGCTATCTGCAGTATTCGCGGCGATTCTTGTTATCGCTGCATTGGTGGCCGTTCGTGATGTTTTTATAGTATTACAGTGATTTTTTAAGTGGCTTTACTGAACACTCCTCGCCCATGAGGTGCAATTAATGTGTGCTGCCAGTTTCCATAAGATATCCATCACAGATACCACGCTGAGGGACGCGCATCAATCGCTTATTGCCACGCGGTTGCGGACCGAGGATATGCTCCCTCTCGCCCGTGCAATCGATACCATAGGTTTCTTTTCTGTTGAGGCCTGGGGGGGCGCAACCTTTGACAGCAGCATCAGGTATCTGGCTGATGATCCCTGGGAACGCCTCAGGTCGCTGAAGGGCGAGCTCCGGCACACACCCGTCCAGATGCTTCTCCGCGGGCAGAACCTCGTCGGCTATCGGCACTATCCGGACGATGTGGTGGAGCGCTTTGTTGCCGCGGCGGCTACAAACGGCGTTGATATTTTCAGGGTCTTTGATGCCTTAAACGATATCCGCAATATGCGCAAGTCGATGGAGGAGGCGAAGAATGTCGGCGCCCACCTCCAGGGCACCATCTGCTATACCACAAGCCCGGCCCACACCATTGATACCTTCATCGAGATGGGGCGGGAACTCTATGCCCTCGGGAGCGATTCGATCTGCATCAAGGATATGGCGGGGCTGATCATGCCTGCGGCGGCACGCGACCTGGTCTCCGGGCTGAAGGCGGAGCTGGACATTCCCGTCTGCCTGCACTCCCACTCGACCAGCGGTGTCGCTCCCATGAGCTATCAGGCGGCGGTAGATGCCGGGGTGGATATCCTGGATACCGCCATGTCGCCGTTTGCGCTCGGCACGTCCCAGCCCCCGACGGAGAGCGTGATCGCATCGCTGATAGGTACTCCCCGCGATACCGGGCTTGATCTCGTCGCCCTGCGGGAGGTGCGCAACATCTGCATGCAGATTCGGGAGAAGTACCAGGCGCTTGTCAGCCCTATCTCGGAACGGGTGGACAGCGACGTCCTCCTCTACCAGCTGCCGGGCGGCATGATCTCGAACCTCGTCTCCCAGCTCAAAGAGCAGGATGCTCTCAATCGGCTTGATGATGTGCTCCGGGAGATCCCAAAGGTCCGCGAAGATCTCGGATACCCTCCGCTCGTCACGCCGACGAGCCAGATCGTCGGCACCCAGGCCGTGCTGAACGTGCTGATCGGCGGGGAGCGCTACAAGAACGTCAGCACCGAGGTCAAGGACTATGTCCGGGGGCTGTACGGCAGGCCTCCTGCGCCGATCCCGGATGAGATCCGGACGGCGATCATCGGCAGCGACGAGGTGATCACCTGCCGGCCTGCCGATCTGCTCGAGCCCGCATATGAGAAGATGAAGCAGCAGGCGGAGAGTGCAGGGCTTGTCAGGAAGGAGGAAGATGTACTCACCTATATCCTCTATCCCGCCATTGCGCCGTCGTTCTTGAAAGGGGAACGGAAGCCGGAGGAGATCCCGAAGCGCCTGCCGACACCTCCCGCACCTGCGGCGTATCCCGCCTCGATGGAGGTGGAAGTGGACGGAGAGATCTTCAGCGTCAGGATCGTCTCGGTGGAAGGCAGCGCTGTCGGGGCTGCCGTCATGCCGCCCGGCGGCCGCGAACGCATCCCCCGCGGCGATATCGAGGGCGGCATCAAGAGCAATATCCAGGGCATGGTGCTCAAGGTGCTGGTAAGGCGGGGCGCTGAGGTGAAGAAGGGCGATCCCTTAATAATCCTTGAAGCGATGAAGATGGAGAACCCGATCCACAGCCCGCGGGACGGAAAGGTCGCGGATATCTTTGTTGATGTCGGTGATGTCGTGCAGAACGGCGATGTGCTCGTTGTCGTGGATTAATGCGCCATGAGCCTGTGGATGATTGCCGGAGAACGAGGCGTCTGTGATGAAGTACTTTGATAAGATCCTGATCGCAAACCGCGGCGAGATTGCTATCCGGGTGATGCGGGCATGCCGTGAGCTCGGCATCGAGACGGTTGCGCTCTATTCGGATCCCGATAAGAATGCCCTTCACGTCAAATATGCGGATGAAGCGTTCCTGGTCGGTGAGGCGCATCCGAAGAAGAGTTACCTCAACCGGGAGCGGATCGTCGATATCGCGCATAAGTCGAGTGCGGATGCCATCCATCCGGGGTACGGCTTCCTGGCAGAGAACTCCCTGTTTGCAAAGCTCTGCGAGGACGAAGGGCTCGTGTTCATCGGCCCGTCGTCAAAGACCATCGAGGCGATGGGCTCAAAGATCGGCAGCAAGCGGATGATGAAGAGCGCCGGCGTCCCGGTCCTCCCCGGAACGGAAGGGGGAGTGAGCAGCGTCGAGGACGCGAAGGATGTCGCCGCAGAGGTCGGGTATCCCGTGATCGTGAAGGCAAGCGCGGGCGGCGGCGGTATCGGGATGCAGATCGTCGAGGACGAGGCGGGGCTGCTTGAGGCGATCGATAAGGGGATGAGGATTGCGGAATCCGCGTTCGGGGATGCGACCATCTTTGTCGAGAAGTACCTGACGAAGCCCCGGCATATCGAGTTCCAGATACTTGCCGATGCGAAGGGGCGGACGATCCACCTCTACGACAGGGAGTGCTCCATCCAGCGGCGGCACCAGAAACTGGTCGAAGAGGCGCCCTGTCCGATCATGACGCCGGAACTCCGTGAACGGATGTCTGAGTCGGCGGTGACTGTTGCACAGACCGCAGGCTACTCCAACGCGGGCACGGTCGAGTTCCTGTATGCGGACGGCGAGTATTACTTCATGGAGATGAACACCCGCCTGCAGGTGGAGCATACGATCACCGAGCTGATCACCGGCATCGATATCGTCAAACAGCAGATCGCGATCGCGGCAGGCGAGGATCTGGCCTTTGAGCAGGACGATGTGCGGATCCGGGGGCATGCGATCGAGTGCCGGATCAATGCCGAAGACCCGCTCAATGATTTCGCATCAGATCCCGGGAAGATCCTGCGCTATCGCTCGCCCGGCGGTCCCGGGATACGGGTGGATTCAGGGATTCACATGGGCTACAACATTCCTGCGCACTATGACTCGATGATCTCCAAACTCTGCGCATGGGGGATGGATCGGATAGAGGCAATCCAGCGGATGCGCAGGGCGATCTACGAATACGTCATTATGGGCGTGAAGACGACGCTGCCGCTTCACCACGCGATCATGAACAACAGCCACTTCGTTGCGGGAGATACTCACACGCATTTCTTGAAAGAGGAGCATATCGCCCGGAATCTCCGCCGGTACCTGCTCGAAGAAGAGACAAGGATGGCGACGCTTGCCGAATCGCTCAGGCAGGGCAAGGAGATAGCGGCTATCGCTGCGGCGGTGAACGTCTATATGAAGAACGCCGGGAAATAATCCCTCCTTTTTTCCCGCGCTTAACAGGAATATTTATGAATGCTCGCATCGTTGTTATAATGCATAATGTGCTGCGGTGGCCTAGCTGGTTAGGGCGCCAGACTCATAGGGTTTGAGCAGAACGGAGCGCCCATACCTGGGACATCTGGAGGTCGTGGGTTCGGATCCCACCCGCAGCATCCCGTATTCAGGTTCGATTCTTTCGCCAAACGTTTGAATATCTCTATTCTGACCTCCCTTGCATGGGAGTATTTCCAGCACCAATCCAGGCTGACCGTGAGTTCTATCTCATCGATTAAATCTACTCAAGCACAGCTGTCCGGAAATCAGTGGCAAAAGGCATACTCGCTCGCGATGCAGATATCTGCATACTGGTCTGCTTCACAGGGATCGTTGCCGGGAAGGATGCCAAGAATATCTCCGTCCCGGTGCTCAGGAGATCGCCGGGATCCCGGGACACGGCCTCCATCACACCGCCGAGGCCATGCCGTTACGATCCGGAGGATGACATTGGGCTCGATCAATCACCCCGGGATCTTCTCTTTTCCTGTGCACCGGCCCCTTCGACCGTGTTCCCTTCCATCTGAAGCGGTGCACCGGTCGGTTCCGGTATCGCCCGCCGCGGCACGCCGCTCTCGAATGCCGACACACAACCTATAAATACAACTGCCCGAGCATTCCTGCTATGCAGGAAGAGCACGATACCCCCACCCGCATCCTGCGTGCTCTCCGGTTTCGGCCGAAGGGCATGACGATCACCGAGGTGGCGAAAGAGACCGGGATGACCCGGAACTCGGTCTCGAAGCACCTCGAGATCCTCCTGATTGCCGGCAGGGTCGACGTCCGGCAGATCGGGAACGCCAAACTCTA
>JAHKLN010000055.1 GCA_020854755.1 Methanomicrobiaceae archaeon
GATCCACGACAGCGGGAAAACCGTGACCATGTGGAACATGGCAAAGCTGGCCAGAGGCACGAAAATGCCGACCAGCATCGTGCGCCCATCCTGCGACAGGGTGGTGGAAAGCCGCGTCGGCGTCAGCTCGTTCGACTTGAACAGCTCGGTGAACTCCGGCGTATCGAGCCGCTCAAGAAACGATGCCGGCGGCCGGTCTCTCCCGAGGTAGAGCGTCTCCGGGCAGGGCAGCGGCACCATATCGATACCGAACCGCCTGCAGCGCAGAACGACACGATCGAAGTCTTCCCTGTCCTCTTCGGACGTGATTCCCCGGGCGCGAAGGTCCGGGTCGAGAATGCAGGGAGCAACCAGTACGTACATTGATAGTACATGCGGTTTCCACCATTAACAAGATTGATGATTCCGCTCTACGCCTGCCGCGACAATACCTGCGATCCCCGGAAGTGCACCGCAAAAAAACTTGCACGAAGAGGTATGGTGACGATCGTCGACCGGCTCTCACAGATCCCCCGCACCACGCTTCTGCTCGACCCGACGGCAGAACGGGCGCTCTCTCCCGCAGATCGGCACGCCCCCTCGCTCACGGCCCTCGACTGCTCCTGGGAGGCGCTCGATACGGACACCGTCCGTGCCTGGAGGCACCGGCGTGCGCTCCCGTTTCTCGTTGCGGCAAACCCGGTCAACTTCGGACGGCCGTTTAAGCTCACGTCGGTGGAGGCGTTTGCGGCGGCACTCTACATCCTCGGCGAAAAGAGCCAGGCGGCAGAGATACTTCTGCCGTTTGGCTGGGGAATGCGTTTTCTCGAGGTAAACCGCGATCCGCTGGAGGAGTACTCCCGGGCGAGGGACAGCACCGAGGTCGTGGCGATTCAGGCGATGTACCTGTGACATCAGGGAAACCGCGCACGCATCGCCCGGGCGTTCTTTAGCATCGCGTGATCGTTGTTGAAGAAGATATACGCCCGGCGGGGATTGATCTCTGCTATCCGCTCCTTCACTCCATCCAGTTCCGCTTCCGTATAGTCGTGGCGGTACCAGTCGTTTCGGCCGTGCATTCGGAGATAGATGACGTCGCCGGAAAAGATTCGGTTCGCAAAATCCGGGGAATCCACCGAGACGAGCAGGATATCCTCCTGCAGCCTGCGGCAGAGGTCGTCGTCGCCGAGCAGGGAGGGGTTTCGAAGCTCGAGAGCGAACCGGCCAAAAAGCTCCGTCCTCTCCGCAAACAAAAGAACCCTCCCGGCATCAGTCAGGCGGGGCGGCGCCTGGAAGAGAAAGAAGTCGATGGATGCATCCAGGGGGGCGAACCGCTCGGAGAAACGCTCCCATACCTCCTGCGCCTGCTCGCTGAAGAGAAGCCGGTGGGTGACGGACCGGTGCACCTTGACGCTCCACCGGAGGCCTCCGCCCTGCTCCGCCCACCTCGCAGCCTGTGCAACGGTGGGAAACCGGTAGAAGCTGAAGTTCAGCTCGATTGCATTCAGGCCCGAGTGCGCGGCAAACCAGTCCAGGCTCTTCGCCGGGTTCCAGTCATAGTACCACCCGCTCGTTCCCACAAAGACATCCGTGGCAGAGGCCTGCTTTGATGCGTGGTGCGGCATCACCGGCGCTCGGGTTCCTGCTGGCCGCGCTCGATGCCCCGCATCGCCTGCATGATCCTCTCCTGAAACTCCGACGTGCGGATGATCCGGACCAGGATGCCGAAATGCCCGGTATCCCAGGAGACGATGTTCTCCTCAGGCACATCCCAGTCCCGCAGCATCTCCCGCGAGCGGCGGTACGGGATGTAGGTGTCCTGGAGGCCGAGAAACGCAAAGATCTTCTCCGGCGGAATCCCGGGCCGCTGCGGCGGGTCGAGCACGGGCGTGAGGTCTGCAAGGTTCTCCTCCGTCCACCCGGCGGCACGGATCGCCCGGTCGAGACCGAGGGCGTGCGAGAGCTCATCGTGCAGGACAACCTGGTCGAGATGGCTGCTGCTCGCGCCGAGGAAGACCATATCAGGCTTCATGGAGTCGGGCCACGACCCGCACCGGCCGGCAACCTGCTGCGCGACGGTACCGCCGAGGCTCATCCCGCCCACGCCGACGACGGGCGCACCAATGGATCGCGCCCACTGGATCAGGACGGCGGTCTCCTGCACCTGCGCGGAGTAGAGCTGAAAGAGGCCCGCGGGGGCGTTGGCCAGGTAGGGTTCGCCCGAGTAGTATCCCGGCAGCGTCCGGCGGCCGTGCCAGGGAGACTCGATCAGGATCACCCGATACCCCCGGGCAGCCAGGTACCTGCCCATATACTCCTCCTCGGGCCAGTAGGTCAGCTGATCGTACATCATCCCGAAACCGCCGCCGTAGATGAGCGTCGGAAGCCCCCCGGACGCTTTTTCCGGTTCGTAGATCCTGGCATACGCGGTATCGCCGGTGAACCGGGACGGCGACCGGAAGCGTACGATGTACTCCGGTCCCGACGGGCCGGGCACCCTCTGCGATGCCTCCACATCTGGCATGGTCTCCGGGGCGGCGTAGAGAGCCTCCGGGTCTGCGAGCACATCTTTCCACCGGCTAAAGACCTCCTCCGGGCCTGGAAGCCTGAACTTTACCGGCGGGACGAACTCCTCGTCTGCCAGGAATCCGAACATGGCGGTGGGCTTGACGCATCGTTCCGACGCCGCTCTCCGTTCTGTCTCGAGCGCCACAAGATCGGCCCGGGGCGGAGGGGCTGCCTCCCCCTCTCTCCAGAACGCATCGTTCCACCGCCGTTGCGCTTCTCTGCGCTCATCCTGTGCATGCGCGTACAGGTCGAGGGCGGTCCTGATGCGCTGCCTCATGGCGTCCGGCACGCTCCCCGCCGCGCCAAGCTCGGCAAGGAACTCATCCACCTCTCCGCCGGGCACAACGCCGGCGGCTGCGCCCGCCCGCGCGATCCTGAATTCACCGGGAAGCCCCTGGGTCTTGACACGCTCAAAGGCGGCGGTATCGAAGAGGGCACCCAGTGGCGAGGTGAAGAGCCTGTGTATCGCGGGTGTCGTGAGCCTCTGCGTCATTGCCTCCTACTGTATCACCCTGATGTTAACAACGTTTCGCGACC
>JAHKLN010000084.1 GCA_020854755.1 Methanomicrobiaceae archaeon
CGGTCCCCACCCCCCGTCGGGATGCCTACCACAGCCCACTGTCCAGAGATAGTCTGCGAAAACAGGACACTGTGTATCGGTATATGCTCAAGAATTTTCATCGGTTGCGCCTGTAGCCCCTCTCAGGGGCTTCATGGGCGTTTTAAATGAAAATGGGCGGCGCCACTCACCACCCACCTTCATTGGGTATGCTTGTGGCCCCGGAATCATGTGTGTTTCATCAGGTGTGTCTGTAGCCCGACGGGCAACAGGTGAGTTTCATCGGTTGAGCCGGAAGCCCCTCCCGGGGCTTCATGTGTGTTTCATCATTGGTGTCTCCTGCCTGCTGCCCGCAGGGCTTCGTTCCTATGAATTTCTGAAACAGGAGGCTCTCGCTGCCCGACAATTCAATCCCGTACACACGGCTTTCCTCTGGCTGTCTTCTCAGGGAGGCGATCCTTGGGGCGGGATGCGCTCCCCGGCCCACTGGAACGGGACTACCGTGAAAAAACGGACCCGGGATGTCTGCACCTGATGCATCAATCCCGACTGCGCCCTGCAGCCTGCATGGCTTCACCATTGTTCTCGCAGATAACCTCAATCCGGGGGGCAAAACACGGACGGTCCCTCCCCTGTTACCGACGCCCGAACAATTCCTCCTGATACAGGCTTCACTTCTGCGTTCCCGCTGCTGAAGCATATCCTGATGCGAATTCGGTGGATATCACTATGGCGGCAGCATCGCCTCCGGGATCCGGATACCCCTGCCGCAATGGGGAGAGAGCAGAAAGGGGGTATCCGCCTCCCCGGCCTCCCTGTAAAGAGCAGAAGCGGAAAAATCGATTGTTACCCGATGCGCCAATGACAGACTGCGGTTCTCATCCGCGTGTATGGATGATCTCCCTGTCAGACAACAATGCAGACAGCAAAAGCTCCGTCTGCCGTCCGCCACCGGCGTAAAGATGAAGAGGGATGGGCGATGCGCTCAATCGATCCGGATTGGTTTGCCCCGTGCGAACCGGACCTCAAGCACTCCGTGCTTGTAGGTCGATTTCATGCTGTCCCCGTCAACGGGCGGAAGATCGACCGATGTCAGCTGGTTACCCTCCGTGACGATCGTGAGGGTATCTCCGATCAGTGACAGGTGGATCCTGTCCTTTTCAACGCCCGGCAGATCAACCGCCACCGTCACATTGTCGTCTTCCATATACACTTCGGCGATGGGCTCGATGGAACCCTGTGACGGGGAGTCCTGAGGCGTTGCAGTTGCCGGGCTCGCGGGACTCTTGAGCGTATCAGCGTCGCTGATGATGATCTTGAATCCGTATGCGAAAGGCCTGTCTTTCCCCTGATCTTTCATTGTCTGTTCCATGAGCCGTTTCATCAGCTCATTGAGTTGCTGGAATATGTCCGTTGGGTTCTCACTCATGTATGCATCCCCGAATGTCTGACTGTTGCTGATTCGAAAAAGTATGGAGGCTTTTTCGTTACTGGGCCATGCCGATCTGCGGCAGGGCCTTTTCTGTCCTTGTTTTCAATTCTTTTGTGAGCCGTGCTATCTCACCGAAATCTTTCCTTCTCCCATAGACTGCCTGTCTTAGATCTTCTCTGGTCTTCCGGACCTCCTCTCCTTTCTCTCCGGCCGGTTCGCCCATCTCGGCGCGCTTGATCGCAGCGACCGCCTGCTCGAGCAGGGACCGCTGCTCCTGGTTGTAAATCAGCTCCCATGCCCGGCGTTCGTGCATCTCGAGCGTGTCGCGGTCCAGCGAGCCCTTCACGCGGGCAAGGGCCTCTTCGAAGTGCTTGCGGGTGATCCTCACGTTCCCCACTGCGTCACGCCGCTCCTGCTCGCTCTTCGTCGCCATGGCCCTGATAAACTCCCGCATCGCGCTGAGCTTCGCTTCACGGACCACCGCCTCGATATCTGCCCCGACATATCCGTCAGTCCGATCCACCAGTTCGTCGATATCGATATCTTTTATGAGTATCGCATCGGCGTTTCTGAGATAGACCTCAAAGATCTTCTTCCTGCCCTCACGGTCAGGCGGCGGGACATAGATGACCCGGTCAAATCTGCCGGGGCGCAGCAGGGCCTCATCCAGCATGTCCGGCCGGTTGGTTGCGCCGAGTACCATGACATTGTGGAGCTCCTCAAGGCCGTCGAGCTCTGTCAGGATCTGACTTACCACACTCTCAGTTACGTGAGAAGATCCTATATAAGTTCCACGTTTTGGTATGAGTGCATCAATCTCGTCGAAGAAAATTATTGAGGGTGATGCCTGCCGCGCCCTGCGAAACACCTGACGAACGCCTTTTTCTGATTCACCAACCCACTTCGACAGCAGTTCCGGGCCTTTTACAGAGATGAAATTGCTCTCGCTCTCGTTTGCAACCGCCTTTGCGAGCAATGTCTTACCCGTCCCCGGAGGCCCGAAGAGCAGGACTCCACGCGGGGCCTCGGTCTTCAGCGTCTCGAATATCTCCGGATACCTGAGCGGCCACTCTATCGATTCGGCAAGTTCGGCCTTTACGTCCTCGAGACCGCCGACATCGTCCCACGTCGTATCCGGGATCTCCACGAGCACCTCGCGCATCGCGCTCGGCTCCACATGCTTCATGGCCTCGAGGAAGTCTTCATTGGTCACGCTCAGGTGCTCGATGACCTCGCCCGGTATCTCCTCATCGAGGTTGATCTGCGGGATGATCTTTCGAAGCGCGTGCATTGCAGCCTCCTTGACCAGGAGCGCGATGTCGGCGCCCACGAAACCGTGCGTCGAGCCAGCATACTGATCGAGATCCACGTCCCCGGCGAGCGGCATGCCCCGGGTATGCACCTGGAAGATCTCAAGCCGCCCCTTCGTGTCAGGGATGCCGATCTCGATCTCGCGATCGAACCGCCCGCCGCGCCGGAGCGCAGGGTCGAGTGCATCAGGAATATTGGTCGCCGCAATGACGATGACCTGCCCCCGCGCTTTTAGCCCGTCCATCAGTGCCAGCAGCTGGGCGACCACCCGGCGTTCGACCTCGCCTTTCGTCTCCTCCCGCTTCGGCGCGATTGAATCCAGCTCGTCGATGAAGATGATGGCAGGCGCATTGTCCTGCGCTTCCTCGAAGACCTCCCGCAGCCGCTCCTCGCTCTCGCCATAGTACTTGCTCATGATCTCCGGTCCGGAGAGCGTGATGAAGTGCGCATCGACCTCATTTGCGACCGCTTTTGCAATCAGCGTCTTCCCGGTGCCCGGCGGACCGTAGAGCAGGACGCCCTTCGGAGGCTCGATGCCGAGCCGCTCGAAGAGTTCCGGGTGCCGCAGGGGGAGCTCGATCATCTCACGGACGAGCTGCAGTTCCCGGCCGAGGCCGCCGATGTCTTCATAGTGTACATCGGTAACCTCCTTTCGGCCTTTCTCCGGCTCATACGGTGTCTCTTTGAGCTCGATCTCCGTGGTGTCGGTGACGATCGCAATTCCCTTCGGGGCCACCTTTGCGATGACAAACATCAGCGGAGTCCCGAGCACGCTTACCCTGATATGCTGCCCCTCGGTAACCGGCCTCCCCCTGAGCACGCGGGCGAGGTACTGCTCCCCTCCAACGAGCCGCATCGGCTGTGTCGGCTGGATGACGACCCTTTTGGCATATCCCGCTTCCGATTTGCGGACACGCACCTTGTCGTCGATGCCTGCCTGCACGTTGCTCCGTGTGCTGCCGTCGATTCTGAGCACCGCCTTTCCGGTATCCTGCGGAAATCCGGGCCAGACCAGTGTCGCCGCTTTCCGCCTGCCCTCGATCTCAAGCACGTCGCCGCTGACAAGATTGAGAGCCTTCATGACGTCAATGCTCAATCTGGCAATGCCCCGGCCTGCATCCTCGTGAGCGGCTTCTTTTATCGTTACTTCAACAACATTACCATCAGTCATAGAAACAACCCCATCATCGCGAAGTTTACCATAAGTAAGTGTGTAAAATAATATAACCTTTTCCCTGGAGACGGATCCTATCTGCAGGTGATAATGCCATTTTCCGTAACGATACAGTCCATATTGATATCATTGCTCTCTGCAGGCAGGCATTCCGCCTGCTGGCACGCAAATGCAATCCCGATCTTTACGATATGGGGGTTTTGAAGAAGAAAGCGATCGTAGTAACCGGCACCGTAGCCCAGGCGGTTGCCGAACCGGTCAAAGGCAAGCATCGGGATAACGGCGGCCTCGACATCCTCCGGCAGCGCCGGAATCTCGCTCCCTATGGGCTCGGGGACATCGAAGGTGCTCGGGAGAAGTACAGAGGGATCCTCAAGATATGAGAGCCTGAGACTGCATGTCTCCCGTTCGATGATCGGGACCACGACCCGTTTACCCTCCGCAAGAAGCCGCACAATCAATTCGCCGGTGTCGACTTCAGGGGGCTTTGAGGCATATACCATGACGGTGCAGAAAGGCCTGATGAGGGCGAGAAGAGTTTTGCAGACGGCGCTGCTTCTTTCTGCGATCTCGGCGGGCGTAAGCCCGAACCTTGCCGCCTTTGCCTGATCGCGAAGGATGCTCTTCGTCCTGCCGGCTGCAGGAACGTCCGGAAATGCCCGGGTGCCGGCGGGCAGTCGCTGCAGGGCATCTGACGGGGAGGCATCCTCCGTCAGGGGGGGGGCACCCGGAAGGGGTGCAGAATCGGTGTTATCTCTTCCGGTATGCCTCATGATGCACCTTCGCCGCAGGAGCCGACATCCCGGGGACAGGACGAACGCGGCTCTCATATATCACTTCCGGGGTTTCCATCCTTCACTGATCCTTGTACGGCAGACACCATTAATGGCTTCTATTCCGGGCGGACCCGCAGCCATCCGGGCTAGAATGAGAAGTGCCTCGAAACGATCTTGAGCGCACAGTAATCGCCGCACATGGTGCAGGCGTCGCTGTCCGCAGGCATACGCTCGGCACGGATCCTCTGCGCGCACTCAGGATTTAAGGCGACGGCGAACTGCCGGTCCCAGTCAAGGTCGCGGCGTGCATGTCCCATCTCGAGATCTGCTTCCCTTTTACCTAGTTTGATCATGTCTCCGACATGCGCCGCTATCCGGCAGCTGATCACGCCCTCGTACACCTCCTCCGGCGTCGGGAGTGCAAGGTGCTCGGCAGGCGTCACGTAGCAGATAAAATCGGCGCCGTACGACGAGGAGAGCGCTGCCCCGATGGCGGCGACGCGATCGTCGTATCCCGGCGCAATATCGGTCACAAGCGGGCCGAGCATGTAGAAGGGCTTTCTATTGGTTACCCGCTTCTGGAGGATGACGTTTGCCTGGATCTCGTCGATCGGGATATGCCCCGGCCCCTCGATGATCGACTGAACCCCGAAGGCATGCGCCTTCTCCGCGAGTTCGGCGTTGATGAGAAGCTCCTGGATCTGGGCGCGGTCGGTCGCATCGTGCACGGCCCCTGCCCGCATACCGTTGCCGAACGAGAGCGTCACTTCATGCTCCTTGAGGATCTCGAGCAGATAGTCAAACTCCGCATAAAGGGGATTCTCCTTCTCGTTATGCAGCATCCACGCGGTCATGAAGGCCCCGCCCCGTGAGACCAGCCCGCCGTGCCGCCCCTGATTCTTCAGGCGCTTGATCGTCTCAAAGTTGATGCCGGTATGGATTGCCATGAAGTTCGTGCCTATCTTCGCCTGCTCTGCGGTGATCCGGAAGAGATCGTCCTCGCGCATGTTGACGACGGCCCCGTCCCTGCGTGCCGCCTCGATGAACGCCTGATAGAGCGGGACGCTTCCGACGGAGAGCGACGTGTTCTCGATGACGCGGCGGCGTATCTCGACGAAGTCTCCTCCGGTGCTGAGCTCCATCAGCGTATCCGCGCCCGCACGCTCCGCCTGCCGCGCCTTCTCCACCTCCATATCGACGTCGACGATGTCTGTGGACGTGCCGATGCTGGCGTTGACCTTGGTCCGGAGGCCCTCGCCGATACCGCAGATCTTCACCCGGCGGTACGGAGATATCGGAATCGCGATATGCCCCCCGGCGACGCCTCTCCTGACAGAATCTTCGGATACGCCCTCCTGCCGCGCGACAATCTTCATTTCCTCGGTGACAATGCCTCTCTTTGCATCTTCAATTAGGCCCATGGTAGTAGCGTTGGAATATAGAGTTGATAAAGGCTTGTTTTCTCAAATTATGACGAAATGTGGCTTGTTCTCTTCACAAGTAAATTTGTTTACTTTTTTTCAGGCTGACTTGATTAGCGTTGAGGTCAATAGGTTCAAGAAAATGGGCGTCTCAGTACTATAAACCGGTGATTTTTTTGAAGGTGAACTTCGGCGGGTTTGTCCCGCTCAGCACGGTCGACTGGCGCGGACGGGCTGTATGTGTGGTGTTCCTCAGGGGATGCCCTGTATGCTGCCATTACTGCCACAACACCGCGCTCCGGGAGGGCGAAGATCTCCGTGATCCGGAGGAGATCGTCTCCCTGATGGAATCATCGCGTATGCTTGTAAGCGGTGTAATCTTCTCGGGAGGGGAGCCCACCATGCAGAAAGACCCGCTCCTCCTCCTTGCCGCGCGGGCAAGGAGGCTCGGATTTCGGGTGGGAATACATACAAACGGCGTATTTCCGGAGACCATCCAGGCGCTGATCGAGGAGCGCCTCCTGGACCGGGTCGCACTTGACATCAAAACAAGGTGGGAGCGCTACAATGACCTCCTCAAAAGACCGTATGTGAAGCGGGTGCAGCGATCCCTTGCAATCTGCAGACAGGCACACGCCGACGGAAGCCTTCCGGAATTCGAGATCGTCGTCACGCTCTTTCGGGGCTGTGAGGATGACCTGCCCGAGATCGCACGGGAGGCGGAGGGCGTCGATCTGGTGCTGCAGCAGGGAGTGATACAATCGCTTGCTCCCCTCTCCGGCGAGGAACTGGCGGCTGCTGCAAAGAGCCTCTCGCGCCGGGTCATTATCAGGACACGTGAGGACGGCGAGATCGTCTGCGGCGGAAGCGCATCGCCGCCGGCAGACCCGAAACGTTACCCCGCGGATACGGAGACGGAGAGATGAAGGTCATCGGAGTTGTCGGAATGCCGGCAAGCGGCAAGGGAGAGTTTTCGCAGATAGCACGGGAGATGGGGGTTCCGGTGGTGGTGATGGGCGACGTCATCAGGAAGCATGTTGAGGAGGCGGGGCTTTCACCGACGGATCGGCATCTCGGGGAGATGTCAAAGCACCTGCGCAAGGCGATAGGCATGGACGCAATCGCCCGGGTCACCATCCCGATCATTGAAAACCAGTCTTCAGGCATCGTTGTCGTCGACGGTATCAGGGGCGACTATGAGGTCGAGACCTTCAGGAGACATTTCCCTGAGTTCATCCTGATCGGTATCGAATCATCATTCGAGAACCGCCTCAAGCGTCTCGCAGCACGCGGGCGCTCTGACGACACACTCTCCCGGGACGAACTCCGCGAGCGGGACAGGCGCGAGCTCGGGTGGGGTCTTGGCCGCGCACTGGCACAGGCGGACTGCACGCTCCATAATGACGGAAGCCTTGAGGCGTTCCGCATCCATGTGCGTGACCTGCTGTTTCGCCTGGTGAGAGGGGGCGTATGAGCCTGATACCTTACTTCTCATCGTCGTCCCGCGTATGGGAGTCCTGGGACTGGATATTCGGCATCAGGGACAGAGGATATTCGGGCTGGGAGATCGTGGCGGACGGCCGGTACCGTCTGGACAGACCGGAATATTTCCGGGAGATCAAAGAGGTCCTTGCAAGCACCGATCTGCTGGTCACGGTCCATGCCCCCTACAGCGACCTGAACCTGGCCTCACTGAACTATCCGATATGGCGCGAGTCGATCCGGCAGATCTGCAGCTGCATCGAGCATGCAGCGGATCTGACCGACCGGGTCACCATCCATCCGGGTTTTGTCTCTCCGGTGGGAAAACTGGTGCCCGATGTGGTGTGGAAGACCCAGAAGGCCGCTCTCGTCGAGATCGGGGCGTTCGCGGCGGATCGAGGGGTGCTTGCCTGCCTTGAGAACATGATCAGCATCAGGGAGTTCCTCTGCCGATACCCGGAAGAACTCCTCGGAATGACGGAGGGCGTGGAAGGCATCGGCATCACCCTTGACGTCGGGCACGCACATACCACCGGAAACCTCGACGGATTTCTCAGGTGTCTCTCCAGGATCGATCATCTGCATGTCCACGACAACCACGGAGACCATGACGAACATCTGGCGCTGGGGGACGGCACCATCCCCTGGGACACGGTAGGAAAGGCCATCGCCGAAGGCTACGCCGGGCCGGTCGTGGTTGAGGGAAGAACACTCGAGGAGGCGGAGCGAAGCCTTGCCGTTCTCCGGAGGTGGTCAGTATAGCGGGCGAAACACTGCAGGTGTATTTTCTCGGAACTTCCGGTGCGCTCCCTTCGCCCCAGCGAAATCCGTCGTGCATCATGGTGAGGAGAGGATCGGACGCGATCCTGTTCGACTGCGGCGAGGGCGCGCAGCAGCAGATGATGAGGGCCAGAACCGGGTTTTCCGTCGATGCGATATTCATCACGCACTGGCATGCGGACCATTTTCTCGGTGTCTTCGGCCTGATCGAGACCCTATCCTTCACGGGAAGGACAGAGCCCCTTCCCATCTACGGCCCGGACGGGGTATCCGAGTTCGTCGAGATCGTGCACACCATACACCGGCATGCAATCCGCTTCCCCCTCTGTCCCGTAGAGCTCGATCACACCGCCGTCGTGACGTTTGAAGGCTACTGCGTAAAAGCGTTCGCCACCCGGCACACGGCCGCCTCTCTCGGATATGTGCTGGTGGAAGAGCCCCGGCCGGGCAGGTTCAACCGCGAACGCGCGATCGAGCTGGGCGTTCCCCCGGGCCCGCTTTTCGGGAAGCTGCAGCGGGGGGAGAGTGTATCCGTTGTGCAGGACGGCGTGTCAAGAGAAGTCTTTCCGGACGACGTGCTGGGAGCGCCCCGGCCGGGGAGAAAGATTGTATATACCGGCGATACCCGCCCGCTGCACGCTCCGCCTGATCCCGGGCTTTTTGAGATGATCAGGGACGCCGATCTCCTGATCCATGACGGCACGTTTGACGACCAGGAGCAACAGCGGGCGCGAGAGGTCTTCCACTCGACTGCCGGCGAGGCCGGTGAAGCGGCGCGGCACTTCAATGCCGGCCGGCTCGCCCTGACCCACATCAGCTCCCGCTATACGAGCACGGCAAACCATATACGGGATGCAAAGAAACGATATGAGGGTATAGTGATCGCGCCAGCTGATCTGACCATGCTGGAGATACAATATCGGAGCTGATGATGATGGATGGTGATATCGATGGCGTTGGGGATAGACGGCCAATATCGGCTGATCCTTACCGGTCTCGTCACCCTCCTCATCAGCACCGCAGCCGCCAGTATCGCCGGCGTGTACCTGGGCGCAGCCCATGAGCTGATCGCACTGATCCCGGGCCTGATGATTCTTCTGCCGGCATCCATCGATATGCGCGGCAATATATCGGGCGTGCTTGCATCCCGCCTCTCATCCTCGATGCACCTGGGTGAATTCGAAGTGGACTTCAGAAAAGACCGGGTGCTCGGCGACAATTTTCGCGCTTCTTTCATCATTACCGTCCTGATCTCGTTTCTCCTCGGCGTCTTTGCGAACGCTGTAAGCAGGCCGCTCGGTATCGATGTACCGGGCATCTTCGACCTGACGCTGATCTCCGTCTTCTCCGGCATCATCTCCGGTCTTCTTGTAATGGCGATCACGTTTCTCATCTCAATAGCAAGCTACCGCTACGGCCTTGACCTCGACATGATCGCGGCACCGAGCGTGACGACCGCAGGCGATCTTGTCACACTTCCCATCCTGATCTTGTCAGCGCTCTTCGTCCTGCAGCTCTCGCCCGCCATCCGGGCAGCGATGATCGTCGCCGTCATTCTCCTGGTTGTCGCATCCCTCGCTTATACCCGGCTTCAGTCATTCGAGGCACGGCGTATGGTCAGTGAGAGGATGATCCTTCTCATCCCGCTCAGTCTTCTCGGCATCCTCGCAGGAGCCACATATACCCTTGAGCTCGAGAGGCTGGTGTCGTTTGCCGCATTCCTGATCCTGATACCTCCCTATATGGCCGGATGCGGATCCATCGGGGGCATCCTCTGTTCGCGCCTTGCAACAGGGATGCATACGGGCGAGATCAATCCGTTGCCCCTTCCAGGGAGCGATGTCATGCATCATTTTATCATCACGTATTTCTATACGTTGATACTGCTTCCGTTGATAGCCGTTGTTGCGCATGTTGCCGCAGGCCTTCTCGAGCTGGACTCCCCGGGCCTGCTTTCGCTGATGTCTATCAGCGTCCTTGCTGGCATGGTGATCATGACGCTCGTTAACGGAGTGGCGTATATCACGGCAAGTATGTCCTTTCGGTACGGTTTTGATCCCGACAACTTCGGCATTCCCGTCATCACGAGCCTGATCGACCTGATCGGCGCAACGGTGCTCATTGCAGTGATAACGCTGCTGTTATCGTGAAAGATATATGAAGAGAGATATGTACAGACCTATGATGGACCGTGAGTATCATCCGGTCAGCGTAAAGGATGTCCTGATCGAGATGAAGGATATCTCCGAGCTGATGGTTGACCTTTCATATTCTGCCATACTATTCGATAGCAAGGACATTTCGCTCGAAGTGATCGATCTCGAAGAGAAGATGAACAATCTGGTCTATCAGGCCAGAATACAGAGCATGCTCGGTGCCCGGCGTCTGGAGGAGGCCGAAGCGATGAGCGGGCTGCTGCAGGTGGCAGAAGCTGCCGAAAAGATCGCCAACTCTGCTTCAGATATCGCAAAACTCATCCTGAAGGATATTAAATTCCCTGCAAAACTCAAGCAGGTGCTTCCCGAAGCCGAGGAGGTCGTGATCCGGGTTGTCGTCAGGAAGGAGAGCGATCTCGACGGATGCACGCTGGGCGGCCTGAAACTCCAGAGCAGCACCGGCATGCGGGTGATTGCAATCCGGCGGAAGTCGGAATGGATATATGACCCCGACAAAACGTCTCTTGTCATGAGCGGTGACATCCTGATCGCAAAAGGCCCGGGAGGGGGCGTAGGCCTGCTCTTTTCTCTGGCCGGTGCCGGTGAACAGCCCCGGGAAGAGCAGAGAGATGCAGGAGTCGTCGACGATATCGATCGGGCGGTCAAGCTGATCATCGAGATGAAGAATATCAGCGAGCTCTCGGTCGGGCTGGCCTACACCTCTCTCCTCTTCAACAGCAAGGACGTCGCCAATGAGGTGGTTGTCCTTGACTCGCAGATGGATGACATGCGCTATGATCTCGATCTCTGGGTGCTTGAGGCAGCCAGAAAGATTGATGATGTCAAGTATCTCCGGGGATTGCTGTACATGTCCTCGTTTGCCGAGGCAATCAGCAACGCAGCGCACGCAATTGTCGATGTCATCCTGCGTGACATTGAAATTTCTCCGATCTTTAAGAAGATCGTGCGCGAATCGGATGAGATCATCTCCCGCATCGTGATCAGGGATTCGGCCCCACTGGTCGGCAAAAGCCTGAAAGAGGCAACAATCGCGACGTTGACGGGCATGGTCGTGCTTGCCATCATGAGCAGGGATCGATGGATATACCGGCCCGGAAGAGACGTCAGGCTGCGTGCCGGAGATATCATCATTGCCAAGGGAAGAAGAGACGGCGAATGCAGGCTCTACGAGATTGCCGGCTATCAGTATTGAAGGGGTCGAATACAGGAGTATTACAATGGAAGAAACAGAAGAAACAATTGTCTACCGCCTCGGTGCAAACTGCAGCCTTGAGGATGTAGAAGAAGGAAAGACCTACATCGGGAAGGTCCAGGGCTTTGCAAACTTTGGTGTCTTTGTACAGCTGTGCGACCGGGTAAAAGGGCTGGTCCATAAGAGCAACGTGAAACAGCAGCACAAAGAGCGGGATCCGATCCTGGTCAGCGTGCTGCAGATCCGGAGCAACGGGAACATCGACCTTGAAGAGGTCACGCCGACCATCTACCATACCAGGACGGTTACGAGGAAAACTCCGACGGTCATGCTCTCCGATCTTGGAACAAAGATCGGCAGGACGGTGCTTATCGAGGGCGAAGTAGCGCAGATCAAGCAGACATCCGGTCCGACGATCTTCACGCTCGTGGACGAGTCGGGAACCGAGAATGCCGCAGCATTCGTTGAGGCAGGCGTCCGTGCGTATCCTGATATCCAGCTCGGCGACATCGTCGGCGTGGTCGGGGAGGTGATGCAGCGGAACAATCAGCTGCAGATCGAGGTGGCATCAATAGTCGCCCTGGGAGACGAGGATGCGGCGCGGGTGAGGAAGCGTATCGATCAGGCTCTGGATGAGCGCTCGGAACCGGAAGACTTCCCGTTCCTGGTACAGAGCGAAGTGCTCGAGATACTGAAGCCTGCCATGAGAAACGTGGCAAAGCGGATCAGGAAGGCCGTCTTTACCGCGCAGCCGATTGTACTGCGGCACCACGCCGACGCCGACGGCATCTGTGCGGCGGTCGCCGTCGAGCAGGCGGTGACCGCGCTGATCCGGGAGAGCGGCGGTGATTTCGACGCAGATTACTTCCTCTTCAAACGGGCGCCGTCAAAAGCCCCCTTCTACGAGATTGAGGATATTACCCGCGACCTCGACTTTGCCCTGAAAGATAACGTCCGCTACGGCCAGAAACTGCCGATGATCCTCCTGATGGATAACGGCTCTACAGACGAGGACGTCCCCGCCCTCAGGGCGGCACAGGTCTATGGCCTGCCCGTATTGGTCGTCGACCACCACCATCCTGACGAGATCGTGGATCAATACCTCGTCGGGCATGTGAACCCCTACCATGTCGGGGGTGATTTCGGGATTACCGCAGGCATGCTGGGATGCGAGATCGCCCGCATGGTAAACCCTGCCGTCGAGAACCAGATCCGGCACCTGCCGGCAATTGCGGCGGTCGGCGACAGAAGCGAGGCTGCCGAGCGCGCCCGGTACCTGGAGATCGTCAGCCAGGATTATTCTCTGGACGACTGCCGGGACATTGCCCTTGCGCTGGATTACGAGCAGTTCTGGCTCCGCTTTAACGACGGGAGGGAGATCATCAAGGACATTCTCAATCTGAGCGGAGAGCCGGAGCGGCACAGGAGGCTGGTGAAACTCCTGGTCGAGGGGGCAAACAGAGCAATCGAAGAGCAGATGGAGGCCGTTATGCCGCATGTCGAATTACGGGTGCTGCCAAACGGCGCACACCTGTTCATGCTGGATGTCGAGATCTATGCACACCGGTTCACCTTTCCTCCACCCGGCAAGACATCGGGTGAGGTGCACGATCGCCTTGTCCAGAAATACGCAGGGACACCGGTGGTCACGCTCGGGTTCGGGCCTGACTTTGCCGTGCTTCGTTCACGGGGCGTTATGATGAATATCCCCCAGATGGTACGCGAACTGCGAAAGGAGATCGTCGGCGGCGGCGTTAACGGAGGCGGACACCTGGTTGTGGGGAGCATCAAATTTGTCGAGGGAATGCGCAGCAACGTGCTCGAAGGCCTGATCGCAAAGATCGGCAACGCGCCTATCTGATCGGCTGAATCTCTTTTTGTCACCTCTTTTCACGAGTTCTTCCTGTGCTGCAATCCCGCATTCATTCGGCCCGAAGCGTCGTGAGAATCTTTCACAATTGAAAAATCGATATAAATCCTGGATATTTCATTTCAGCGCCGAAGAGCGGGGAAGCAGGCGTTCCACCGAAATATACATATACTAGTATCAACGAGAGGGTTGCTCATGTCAGGAAGAGGATTGGCATCAAGGGGCCTCCTGGTGGTGGTACTGATCTCGATGTTTGCCTGTGCCGTACCTGTTGCGGCTCAGCAGGTAACACCGGAGACATCGCCACTGCCGGGAGGGCAACCCGAGACTATAACCATACCGGTTATGCCCGGTGATGAGATTACCGTCGGCGAAGAGGCCGCCGCCTTCGATATCTCGGCCCTGCGGAACGAGACGACGGGCAGCGCCGTCACCGAACTGCGGTATTACGAGGGCGACGTTGCCACCGAAGATCCCGTGCATACGGTAGATGTTACCGATGACACCAATGTTGCCCTTGCGGCCGGTGACTTTGAACCGCTTCTCGGGGAGGGGCCGTATTTCGGAGAATATCATGCCTACAGCGGAGATGACGATGCCCTTACGGGCAATACCGTCACCATCATGGAAGGCCCGACAATGACGCCGGAAGCGACACCGGCAGAAGAAGAGACGCCGGCAGACAACGTGACACCGGGGGCAACACCGATTCCGGTCGTGCCGGTGACTGATAATGTGACACCAACGCCGA
>JAHKLN010000051.1 GCA_020854755.1 Methanomicrobiaceae archaeon
AGTCCTCTAGCTCCGGTGCAGGCGTTATCCCGCGGTAGATACGCACAGTATATCCGAGAATGAGCGGGAAGATGATTGTGCTGACAATCAGCAGCAGCCATTTCATCCACTTTCCCCATAGGGCCTCTTTTGCATATTCAAATGAGTCTCCAATTATATCGCCGTAATCCGTAATCATCACCTGTTCGAATATCAGAATATTCCCATATAAATAGTTATTGGAAAAGCCGAAAAAAATGCGGGGGGCATATTCGAAATGACGCCTAATGCCTGAAGTGCCTGATGCCTGAAAAGACCATCGCGGCGTTGTGCCGGTCTGCGGCCGCGATGACCTCCTTATCCCTGATGGATCCGCCGGGCTGGATCAGCGCCGTCGCTCCCGCTTCGACCGCAACTTCGAGGGTGTCGGGGAACGGCAGGAATGCGTCGGAGGCAACGACAGTCCCCGCAAGGGGTGTGCGGGCCTTCGAGATCGCAATCCTGGCCGCATCGACGCGGCTCGTCTGTCCGGCACCGATCCCGATCACCGATCGATCGTCGGCGAACACGATGGCGTTGCTCTTTGCATGCCTGCAGACCCGCCACGCAAGGCGCAGGGCCCGGAGTTCGCGTGCATCGGGATCGCGTTCGCTGACGACCTGCCAGTGCTCGCGGAACTCCGGCGTCCGCTGGACGAGCACCCCGCCGTCGATGCTCCGGATCTCGTCCCGCTCCTCAGGTTCGGGCAGCAGCAGCACGCGCATGTTCTCCTTCCTCTGCATCTCCCGCAGCGCCTCCTCCGTGTATGACGGCGCGATCACGACCTCTACAAATGTCTTCGTGATCTCCGCTGCAACCTCCTCTGTCACCTCCCGGTTCAGGGCGACGATCGATCCGTAGGCGGAGACGGGATCGACCTCGCGGGCGGTGACGTAGGCCTCGAGCAGGCTCTCTCCGATGGCCATGCCGCAGGGGTTGTTGTGCTTGACGATCACGGCAGAGCATTCGTCAAACTCGCGCAGCAGCCCGACGGCGGCGTTGAGGTCCAGGTAGTTGTTGTACGACATCTCCTTGCCCTGCAGCTGTTCTGCCGCGGCGATGCCGGCATCGCCGTAGATCGCCGCCTCCTGGTGGGGGTTCTCGCCGTATCTGAGTACCCTGCCGTTGCGGTACTGCACCGTGAGGGTCTCCGGGAACCGCCTCCCTTCAGATGAGAGACGGTTGCTGATGGCCGCATCGTAGGCCGCTGTCCGGGCAAACGCCCGCTTTGCAAGCATCAGGCGCTGATCGGCCGATATGTCTCCCTGTTGCAGCGCCTCGATCACCATGCCGTAGTCTGCCGGATCGGTCACGACCGCGACATGCTCGTGGTTCTTTGCGGCCGCCCGGATCAGTGCGGGCCCGCCGATATCGATATACTCGATCAGTTCACTGAGGGGAAGTCCCCTCCCGCTCATTGTCTCAAAGGGGTAAAGGTTGACCACCACCAGGTCGATGGGCTGAATGCCATGCTCTGCCATGACCGCATCATCGATCCCGCGGCGGCCCAGAATGCCGCCGTGCACCTTCGGGTGGAGGGTCTTCACCCGGCCGCCCATCATCTCGGGAAAGCCGGTGTACGACGAGATGTCGGTATAGGGTATGCCGGCGTCGGCGAGCACTCTTCCGGTGCCCCCGGAGCTGATGATCTGAAATTTCCGCCGTGCCAGTTCCCGGGCGAGATCCACGATGCCCGTTTTGTCCCAGACGGACAGCAATGCCCACTTCATACTCAGTTGTATGCTCTGCCGGACAAATAGGTTTGGCTGGGGAATCGATCATTGCCCGCCTTGCAGATCTCCTTCCAAAGCCGATCCGATCAACCACAATAGCGCATCCGGCATGATAGAGTCGACGGGAGGCAGCGGAAAGCGGAGTGCGGCAGTATTGCACAGGCTCCTTCAGCAGGCCCTATCGCCGCGCCGGTATGTGGCGGGTGTCCTCCCTTCAGAGGATTTCACATGAAACGACATGAGTCCGGGGCCACAGGCGTACAGAATGAAGGTGGGTGATGCTGCTCGCCACCCACTTTTAAATGAAATTAAGCCGGTTTCTGAAATGGAAGGCCCTCGCCGTCCATATCAATTCCCCCCCGTACACGGCTACTCCCCGGCTATCCTCATGGGTTTTGTCCCCACGGTCCACTACACCTCACATTTCGCAGGTCTCAGTCACGAAATAATATTTTTCGAACGCCGCCCCCAAAATTCAAAGTATTTTCACCACCTCCTCATCCAGATTCACAATAACCGCGGTTTCCAGTGTGCATTCAGAGTGACCGTGACCTCCGCCGGCCGCATGAAGAGCATGAAGACCCACTTCATCGCCAGGTTCTGGACCGGCTTCTTCACCTGATTCTTCCCCGCCTCCCTGAGCCTGGTTCGGAGCTGCCACTCCGCCACTGCATGCACAAACAGGCAGAGCGCCATGATCATGGACAGCGCCTCGATCTGGCTCTCCTTCTTCAAGAACACCTCTGCAACCCGGAAACTCTTATCCTTCAGGAACCGGAATCCCCGTTCCACTGCGTGCTGCCCCTTGTAATGAGCGAGGATCGTATCTGCTCCAGGTCGAGATTATTCGTTGCGAGGACAAACCGGCCCAGCCGTGTTTTCTCCTCTTCGATCACTTCCGGGACGACCTCTCAAGCAGCATCAAGGAAATAGACCACGTAAACCGCATTCTCCTTTCCGGGCCTTCCGCGTTTCCCGTTCTTCTTTCTCTGCCGGTACTGCACCGTCACCGTCTCCGCCGAGAGGAACGGATGCTTTGCAAACCACCGCGCCGCGGCCCCGGTCCTGCGAACCGGGATGCGGCTGCAACGGGACACCGCTCCCGGATTCGGTATGGCCGGAATGGGAGCCCTGGCAGCCCGCAGGCCCTGCCCGGTGCCGGCACCGGCATCCCGCGCTGCGCCGGATGCGGATGATCACGTTTTTCACTTCCGGTTGCAAAAGGTGCCCATGATACTTGAAGAGTCAGTTATATTCGACGACGAAGAAAGCGCCTCGGAGTTCGTTGCATTCCTGCGGAGACGGGGATGCCAGGCCCGGAAGACAACCCGGGGGATCGCCTTTGCCGAGGAGGTGATGACTGGCACCCTTGATAGGCTGATCGACTGGTCGGACAGGCCGCCGCCCTGAACGAGGACGAATACCCCGAAGAGGTCCGCTGGTTCCTGGCGGCGAAGGAGAAGTACGGAGAGGCGCGGGAGCGGATCGCCGCGCTGCTCGACGGGCGGCGTGCCGGGGACCTCCTCTACACCCACCGGGAGCTGGACGAGGCGAAGAACGAGATGATATCGCAGGCATCCGCCAGGATAGCGAAGCTGTTTGACGGGAGCGAGGCAGAGATGGCTGAAGAGCCCGTAGTTGAGGGGTACCCGCTCTACCTTGCCCACTGGATGCTGCAGAACAGCGGCGTGGTCGCGGCGGCGCCCGAAGGATACCGGCTGCAGCGGGAGATCGCGGCAGGCGAGGTGATAATGGAGGCCTCGCCGGAGAATATGCCGGAGGTACCTCTCCCCGATACGGCCGGCATGGGCCGGAAGATGCACTTCTCGCTCAGACCGATCTGGGTGGTGGTGGCCGATCCGGTAATCCACTTCGTCTGCGAACCCGATGAGGTGGCGGATATCCTCGAGGAGCTGGCGGACGAGGATACCTGGCTGGCGGTTGCGGAGAATCTCTCGGGAAAACAGTTGAACATCTCGTCGCTCATCGAGGTGGTCAGGAACCAGCCGGGCGTCTCTCTGGACGGTCTGGCCGGACGGCTCAGCGGGATGAGCACCGGCGAAGAGGAGAATTCCGTGCCGTTTGATATCCTCCTTGACAGAGAGACCCTCGGACTCCTGGTATCCGAGCTCCGCAAGCAGAGCATCCTCGCCGGAAACGACCGGAAGATCCGGCCGGCGTCGAAGGGGATCAGCCAGAAGAAACGGCATTAGGGCAGCATATCATCGCTGCTGGGCGTGGAACTTCAGCCCGGAGCGGCCGGGTATCCGACTCAGGCGCTTCCCCTTCCGTCCAGAAACGGCATCGGACAGCAGCTGGAAGAATAGAACGCCGGCCGCTGCGGATATGCAGCGATCCGGTGCGTCAAAGCCCGAGACAACCTGTCCTGATGGCTGGTGCAGGAGAGAGGCGGTCCGGCAGTGGCATGGAGGGAGGGTGTACCCCATAAACGCTATCTTGTCCTGCAGGTATACCTAATCCCCGTTGATACCAATACGCTTCAAACACCTGACGAGTTCTCTTCCTATTGCCCTCTACAAGTTTTTCCAATGATATTCCAGCGTTCAAGACATTATCTCAGCGGTAAAATCGGATTAACAGCACACCGAAGTAAGTAGAATGCAAACGAAGTCTCTCTCCACAAGTTGGTGTGTTCGGGATCTTCTTCATACAGATACCTCCCGCGGTCCGCCGCAGCCGGACGGCGGGAGAGAAACGGAATCGCGATACCGGCAATCTGACCGTTATTTTTCATCAGTCATGCCTGTGGACCGCAGGGCCTCGTATCCGGTCATCCATGAGAAACTCTCGATATCGAGAGGATCTTTCCGGTAGCCGAAAATCGGCCGGAAATCACTTCATTCTGTCGTTTTTCATGTGTTACGCCCGGGGAGCGCCCTATGGATTGTTAACTGCGCTCTCCTGCGTGCCAGACGCTGGCTGACCGCTCCATCCCCGGGAGACGGCACTCTCACGATAGAAAATCGATTAGAAGAGTCAGTTCTCAAAAAGAGTCAATAATCGACGTCTGATCAGCCAGATAGACGAAACGTATTTATAGAACACCATTACAATAGATATTATACACTTACAGAACACACTATTCCAGCAGTGGGTAATCATATGGAGGAGGAACAATTAGAGCAGATTGAGATGGAGAAGGGTGATCGTGCAGAAGAGACCGATGAAGAGTCCCGTGCGGTAGAAGGCCTGCAGAAGGCGTACGATGACCTCAACGATCGCTTTCTGCGCCTTGCAGCAGATTTCGACAACTACCAGAAGAGAATAGCGCGGGAGATCGACGATTGCAGAACGTATGCAATCGAGAGTTTCGCAGTTGAATTACTTGATGTTCTCGATAATCTTGAGCGGGCCGCACGGGCGGAGGATGGCAGCCTTCGGGAAGGGCTGGAGCATATCCGGAAACTCTTCGCGACGATCCTCGAGCGGCACGGGATCAGGCCGCTTGAGTGCCTCAACAGGCCGTTTGACCCGCGGGAACATGAAGCAGTTGCATATGTCCCTTCTGATACCGATGAAGGGATGGTCATCGAAGAACTGATTCGCGGATACTGTATGCACGACAGAATCATCAGATGCGCACGAGTAGTCGTGTCACGAGGTAAGGAGGAATAACAGTATGGTTTCAGAAAAAGTACTCGGCATCGATCTGGGCACCACAAATTCATGTATGGCAATAATTGAGGGCGGCAGGCCTGTGGTCATCACCAACGCGGAAGGCGGCAGGACGACCCCGTCGGTGGTCGCGTTCTCAAAGGAAGGGGAACGCATGGTCGGCAACGTGGCGAAGCGGCAGGCGATCACCAACCCGCAGCGCACCATCATGTCGATCAAGCGGAGGATGGGCACCGGGGAGACCGTCACGATCGACGAGAAGAAGTATACCCCGCAGGAGATCTCCGCGATGATCCTGCAGAAGATGAAGCTCGACGCAGAGGCCTACCTCGGCGAAAAGATCACAAAAGCGGTCATCACCGTTCCCGCCTACTTCAATGACGCCCAGCGGCAGGCGACAAAGGACGCGGGGAAGATTGCCGGGCTTGAAGTCCTTCGTATCATCAACGAACCTACGGCGAGCGCGCTCGCCTACGGGATTGATAAGGAAGGCGACGCCACCGTGCTCGTCTATGATCTCGGCGGCGGCACGTTCGACGTCTCCATCCTCACACTCGGGGACGGCGTCTTTGAAGTGAAGTCCACGGCAGGGAACAACCGTCTCGGCGGCGACGATATGGACAAGCGGATCGTCGACTACCTTGTCGAGGAGTTCCGGAAGAAGGAGTCGATCGATCTCAGGAAAGACCCTGTCGCCATGCAGCGTCTGCGCGATGCCGCCGAGAACGCAAAGATCGAGCTCTCGACCGTCCAGAAGACGGGCATCAACCTGCCCTACATCACCACCACCGAATCGGGGCCGAAATTCCTTGATATCGACCTGACCCGGGCGAAATTTGAGCAGCTCATCGGGGACATCGTCGAGCTGACCGTCGGGCCGGTGAAGCAGGCGCTGAGTGACGCAAAGCTCCGCCCCGAGGATATCGATCACGTCCTGCTGGTGGGCGGAGCGACACGGGTGCCGCTCGTGCAGGAGACGGTGAAGAAGATTCTCAACAAGGATCCCGACAAAGGCATCAATCCTGACGAGTGCGTCGCAATCGGCGCTGCGATTCAGGGCGGCGTGCTGACGGGCGAAACGAAGGACGTGCTCCTCCTGGACGTAACCCCGCTCTCACTCGGGATCGAGACACTGGGGGGCATTGCCACGAAACTGATCGACCGGAACACGACGATCCCGACACGGAAGAGCCAGATCTTCAGCACCGCCGCCGACGGGCAGACGAGCGTCGAGATCCATGTCGTGCAGGGCGAGCGCGCCCTTGCAAAGGACAACTTCTCGCTCGGGAAGTTCCAGCTGACCGGCATCCCGCCGGCACCGCGGGGCATTCCCCAGATCGAGGTGACCTTTGACATCGACGCAAACGGCATCGTCCATGTCTCGGCAAAGGACCTCGGCACCGGAAATGAGCAGTCGATCACGATCAAGCCTCAGGACTCCCGACCATCGGAGAAGGAGATCGAGCGGATGATGAACGAGGCGCGGATGCACGAGGAGGAGGACCGGAAGAAGCGCGACGAGATCGAACTGCGGAACACGGCGGATACCGCGATCTTTACGGCGGAACGGGCACTCAAGGAGGCAGGCGATGGGATCGAAGCCGCGGACAAACAGAAGGTCGAGACCTGCATCGCCGACCTGAAGAAGTCGCTTGAAGGCGACGATCTCGATGCCATCCAAAAGGACATGGATGCACTGACCGAAGCTGTTTATACGGTAACGACGAAGCTGTACCAGCGTGCACAGCAGGCTGGCGAAAGCCAGAAGCAGGCCGGTACAGAGGACGATACCGTGGTGGATGCCGACTTTGAAGTAAAGAACGAGTGAGAGGCAATGGGTAGGGCCAGATACTATGATATCCTCGGCGTCCCGGATACTGCAAGCGAGAAAGAGATCAAGAAGGCCTACCGTGAGCTTGCTCGCAAATACCATCCCGATGTCTGTAGGGAGCCGGGCGCCGAGGAGAAGTTCAAACAGATAAATGAGGCGTACAGTGTCCTGTCCGATCCCCAGAAACGCGCCCAGTACGATCGGATGGGACACGAGGCCTTCAGCAGTGCATCGAAGGGCTCATACACCGGCGGAGGCGGGTTTAGCGGATTCCATGCCGATTTCTCCGGTTTCGGAGATATTTTCGATGCCTTTTTCGGCGGCGGTTTCGGAGGCCAGCAGAGCCGCGGCCCCCGCCCGGGCGCCGATCTCCTGATGAAGATGCGGATATCCCTCCGTGACGCGGTCTTCGGGACGGATCGGGATGTCGAGATCAATCATACCGAGCACTGTAGCGAATGCGATGGTACGGGCAGCGAGACAAAGAGGCTGAATACCTGCCCGACCTGCGGCGGTTCAGGCCAGATGCGGCAGATGAGCCAGTCTCTCTTCGGGCAGTTCGTCCGCATGAGCACCTGCACCCAGTGCGGCGGACGCGGACGGGTTGCCGAGACACGCTGCAGGGCATGCGGCGGATCCGGTCATCAGCGCGTAAGGCGGACGGTCTCCGTGCATGTCCCTCCCGGTGTGGATACCGGGATGCGCCTCCGGATCGAAGGCTACGGCGAGGCAGGCGATTACGGGGCCCCGGCGGGCAACCTCTATATCGAGATCGAGGTCATGCCCGACCGGCGATTCATCCGCCGGGGGGATCATCTCGAGACATCGGTGGAGATCACTCCCGCTCAGGCGGTGCTCGGTTCGTACGTGGATGTCGAGACGATCGACGGGCGGCATGTCGAACTGGCCATACCCGAAGGCGTACAGAACAATACCGCGCTGAAGATACCGGGAGAGGGGGTGCGCTGGCACGGGAAACCCGGGGATCTGCTGGTCAGGGTGAAGGTGATCATACCCGAGCGCCTGACGGCAGAACAGCGGGAACTGTACCAGAAGCTGCTCGAGATCGAGGGAAACCGGGGCTCAAGGACCGGGAAGAAAGGCTTCTTTCAGGACGTCGTCGACAAAATGAAGGAATCGGTGAGGTAGGCGTGAGCGGCATTGCCGCCTGATCTGCGGACAGGGACTCCATTATGACGGTTTTCTCATCAGGCCGCCGCCATCCCGGATTCACCAATATGCTTTCTCTCCGAAGCGTGATGGCATGAAGCTGATCTTTGAGCTCTCCGGTGAACATAGCGAGCTCCCTGTTGCCGAGCTGGAGTGTGTCGGACGGGTGATCGACCGGCGGCGCCAGGTAGCGGTTGCCGAGTGCCCCGAACCGTACGCGACGGAGAGACTCGCGCTTACGCACGCCGTGCTGGAATACATCGGCGAGTGCGAGGCATCGACAGAGGCATTATACGATCTGCTGCAAAGACTCTCCCTCCGGACCGAAAGCACGTTTGCCGCCCGGGCGAAGAAGATGCACGGCACGCTGCTCCGGGCATCCCAGCTCGAGCTTGAGCGCCTGATCGGCGGTATGATTGAGGGCCCGGTCTCCCTGAAGCATCCGCAGGAGGAATACCGTGCGATCATATCGGAGGATCGCTGCTATTTCGGGCGGCTTCTTCTGCGCATAGATCGGGGGGCTTTCGAGTACCGGAACCCGATGCGTCGTCCGTTCTTCCACCCCGGTGTGATGATGCCGCGGATGGCACGCGCGCTCGTCAACCTGACGCTTGTGCAGAGAGGCGAGACGCTCTATGATCCCTTCTGCGGAACGGGCGGGATCCTCCTCGAAGCGGAGACGATCGGCGTTGAAGTGCTCGGAAGCGACTTCGATCCGGCGATGGTCGAGGGAAGCCGCAGAAACCTTCCCGGTGCCCGCATCATGCTGGCGGATGCAACACGCCTGCCGCTCTCCGATGCATCGGTCGACGCGGTGGCGACCGATCTTCCGTACGGGCAGTCGGTCAGGATCAGGGCGGACAGTATTGACAGGCTCTATAGCGGCGCGCTTGCGGAGATCCGGCGTGTCTTAAAGCCCGGCAGGAGAGCGGTGATCGTGACGCACCGCGACATCAACGAGATCGCACGGGGGCATTTTTCCATCCTGCAGCTGCACAGGCAGCGGGTGCACAAGAGCCTGACACGGCGGATTCTCGTGCTGAAATAGAGGATGAGGGGTGGCGGAGGCACTGCCCCGGGGCTTCAGGTGCATGCTCACCTATGCGGGAGTCTCTCATGTCACGAGTGCTTTGCATGAAGAGCAACTCAGTTTTGGAAATTGAAGATACAGGCCTATTTGATCGCTTGCGCCCCCGTAAACGGCCTCCCATCGGTATCCTCCAGGGAGAGTCGGCCCGCGAGGGGAGAGCCTCCTTCCCTGCCACCACCCCCGTTGGTATGCTCCCCTCGGTCCACTGCAACAGGACAGCCGCCGGAAAAACCGGATCCGGAGCAAATGCACCAAATACATCGGTTTTCATCTGCGTCGCCTACCACCTGGGGAGCTTGATACCCGTGTCGTGGTATATCGGGTTTTATTATGGTATGCAGGCAATATTATTCATGGATGTAAATTTTAAGCGGTATTTCCTGTACCTGGTCCGCTGGCAGCTCAGCACGCCGATCCTTGCCGGCGTCCTCTACCTGCTCGGTTCATTCAGCGCTCTTGCCGCAACCATAATCGCAAACATCATCGGAGGGCTCATCTTCTTCTGGGTCGATCGGTTCATCTTCACCTCGCAGGCCCTTGCGGCGCAGTGGGAGGTGCGGGAGGAGATCCAGTGTGCGGACTGTGGCAGGATCGCCCGAGGATACCGGCTTGTACAGGCAAAGAATTATGATAGAACCAGAGATCCAAGACCAGAGTTCCGCTGTGAGAGTTGTTCGGCGATCAAATCGGCGGAACTGAAGAGGAGAGGCATTCCCCTCTAGCCCGCAGGGAAGGCGATCCGGGATATATTCATCCCGGGATATATTTATATAGGAATTATGGCATTGTAGCCTGCGAGGTGAAATTTATGGCCGAAGTCGAGGTATATCCCGCAATTTACGCAATGCCTGATGAAGAACACGAGAATCTCCACATTGAGATAGAACTGCCGGGTGTTGAGAAAGAGAATATAAGGCTCAGGATGCACGAGGACAGTTTTACCATCAGTGCCATGCGCGAGGACATCAGATACGTGGGCTCGTATGCCGTCTGCTGCCCGGTGGACTATGAACAGGCACGGGCGGAGTTCAGGAACGGGCTTCTCATCATCGATGTGCCATATAAGAAACCGCAGGTGCGCGGGCGGGAGATACCGGTTGCATAGATATTGAGCGGGCTTTCCTGCACAGTCCTTTTCACAGGAATCCACATGTGCCGGAGAACGGCACAAGCTTGACTAAGAAAATCCTCGAGTGCTGTACCGATACCCCGTGTCCGGTTATTCTCGGCAGCCCCGCTTTAGTGGACCGAAGGGGCGACCGCTCCCACCCGGGGAGGGGATCTCCCCCTCCCCTGCCCCCACCTCCCGTTGGGATGTCCCCTACGGTCCACTGTCCGGGGAGAGTCGGAGAAAACCGGGCCCGGAATATTGATATCCGCTCAAGAATTTTCATCAGGTGTGCCTGCACCCCCATCAGGGACTTCATGGGCGTTTTATATGAACATGGGTGGTGAGCAGCGTGAGCAGCATCACCCGCCTTTGTTCTATATGCTTGTGGGCTTTTGGATTCATGTCGTTTCATAAGAATATTTCCCGGAGCATTCTCCGATCCGTTCTTCGCACGAATCAGCCGATACGGCCCGGTATCGTTCCCGCAGATGCTTCAGAGCAGGAGTGCGAGGAGCAGGCAGACCGTGATCGGGATGATCAGATTGTCGTCGATGGGCGAGAGGAGCTCGACGATGCCGGTTACCGCTGCCGTCACGGCGGCAAGTACCGGCGTGAGAAAGACGAGCAGGAGCGCTGCGGTTACGATTATACCAAACGCCGTTCCCTCAAGAGATTTGTTGTTGTAGACCCGTGTTCTCCCGTATCGCACCCCAAAGAGCGTCGAGGCGCTGTCGTGCACTCCGAGGGCAAGTACGGCGACTGCCGCAATGTCAGGCGGGAAGAAGACGAAGCATACGAGGGCGCTCATCACGAACGCGAGGCCGCCTTTCGCCGGCACGGTCTTCCTCCGCTCAAGTTCATCCATGATCGGCGCAAGGAGCGGAGGAGAATATCCGCGCGAGAAGACGTCGAGAATGACAAACCCGGCAAATAGGGTGAGTACGAAGAGATAGAGAGCAATCTGCCGTTTAAGGAAGAGAATGACGGCTGCAGCGGCAATACCGAAGAGAAGGTGAACGGCCTGACGCAGGATCTCGTGCATTGCAGCAGGATGGCGATCATGGCACTTATACCCTCGTGTCCTTCGCCACCCCGGGCGGATCGGGACAGGAATGGCAGACCGGCGTTTCTATCCCGTTCGCCGGTTAAGAATTCAACAGGCAGAAGACCCCCGATACCGGTGGAGGAGAGCAGTCACCTTAATCACCTCTCCTGATATCATACAGGCAGAGGAGGTTAATGCCTTGGGAAGGAAGTATGCACGCCCTCCGGTGACTGAAGCGGTCTGTGAGTTCCGGTTTCCGCATGAAATGCCTTGGGACCTGACGATTCCCGGACGGTTGTACGAGCGGGCGAAGGAGGCGTACCCGAAGAAAGAGCAGCGCTGGGTGCGCGAGGTCATTGTGCTGATTGCACCAGAAGGGCTGCGTGAAGAACTCCTCGTGGCTGAACGGGGGCAGTTTTCAAGCCTCGATGACGGATGCGCCATCCAGATAGGAACCAGGCTCTGCACAGTCAACTGTCTCAGGCCATATGCCGTCTGGAATGAGTTCCGGCCGAGGATTGAGGATGCATTTACCGAGATCACGACGATCTCCGAAGCCACGGCGATCCATACCATAAACCTGCGATACATCAACACTATCGAGATCCCGGAAGAAAATCCTGCATTTGAGGAGTATTTCCAGTTCCTTCCGGTCTTCCCCGCAGATCTGCAGCAGAAGCCGTCGAGCTTCATGATAGGGTGCGAGTATTCCTTTGAAAATGATCGCGACGCCTGCAGGGTTGAGCTGACCGATGCGGTGACCGAGGCGGAGGGGGCAAGTGCGTATCTCTTGAATCTCGACTATTTTCTGGCTGAGGAAGGAGGCATACCCCTGAATGCAGTGATGGACTGGATAGATCTCGCACATGACCGCTTGCAGGAGATATTCGAGGCCTGCATCACAGATACGCTCAGGGGGTTATTCGGAGAGGCCGCCGGATAAACCCCGGGCGGGAGGGTTCTCCCCCTCCGCAGGCCCTCTATCTGTCAACGATGTACCTGACGAGGAATCCGGGCCGGATCCCGAGGAGATTGAGCAGCAGAGCAAGTACAAAGACCAGAGTCAGCCGGAACCTCCCCTTGCTTGCGTAGCGGCGGGGTGAGCTCTCGATGGCGCGGCCGATCTGGACGAGCCTGCCGTAGCGCTTCGCCTTCCTGCAGAGTTCGACGTCTTCAAGAAATGGCAGTGGATCATAGCCTCCCATGGAGAGAAAGAGATCGCGCCTGATGAATATTCCGGAATCGCCGAAGAACGTGCTGTTCAGTCGTGCAAGCATATTGCCGAGACTGCTTGTCGCCCGGAGCAGGAGGTCGGGATCAGAGAACGCATGCAAAAAACCGCCCCCGACGATCCCCTCATCCAGCATCACCCGATCGATCTCGATCAGGGAGTCCTCCGGGACAAAGCAGTCCACGTGGAGAAAGAGCAGTACCTCCCCCGATGCCTTACCTGCACCCGCATTCATCTGATTCGCCCTTCCCCGGTCAGTCTCGAGCAGGGTCGCCCTCCTGTCGGATTCGGCCAGGCACGCTGTGGCCTCTGCAAGGGTCCCGTCAGTACTTCCCCCATCGACCAGGATCACCTCAAAGGGGCCTTTGAGCCTTCCAAGATGAGCTAGAAACGGTGTTACGTATTCTTCCTCATTCAGCACCGGGGTGATGACGGAGATCACGCATTCCCGATCCCGATGCGAGTATTTAACATCTCCCACCGCGTAGCCGCTGCCCCTGCGCCCGGGGCAACCATCAAGGTATATCAGGGGCGAAGCCCTATCCCGGGCAGATACCGCTGCCAGATGGAGAGGGGGTCAATAGGGTGAATGAATGTACTCGTGCATCCGGTTGCCTGCATCCGGATCATGCTGGAGAAATACTGTATTTCCGGGAGGGCAGGGTGTACTCCGTCCAGATAGAATCTAACACCGACTGCCCTCAGGGCTGTCGCTACTGCTATGCCGCAACCGGCGACGGCGGAAAGGAGCTCCCGCGAAGCGCTGTCTTAAGGGTCATCGAGTCCGCCGTCCGGATGGGCGTGCGTGCCGTCGACTGGCTGGGCGGGGATCCGCTAATCCGGAGAGACTGGTATGAAATCATGAAATATGCAGCAGGCAGAGGCCTGACGAACAACATCTGGTCAAGCGGAATGCCGCTCCAGATACGCGCTCATGCAAAGAGGGCAGTCGAGGTATCGGAGGGAGGCTTCATCGCGGTACATCTGGACAGCCTCAACCCGGAGATCTACGGGAGGATGCATACGGGAGACCCGGAACGCCAGATCGAGGCGGTGCTGAAGGGCGTCGATAATCTCCTCCACCTCGGCAAGAGGCCCGAGCATCTGATCAACTGCGTCACCTTCACAAAACCGCTGGCAGGCGAGGATCTCGAGGAGACGATCCGGTATTTTGCCGAAGAAAAGGGTATGCGAACCTGCCTGACACAGCTCTGCATGGTCGGCCTCGCAGAGAAGCACCCCGAGTGGGTACCCGGCGCAGGAGAGATAAAGGAGGCCTGTGAGACGAGAGATCGGTATTCACTGAAAGATTCCGGCCTCTCGATCAGCACCATGGACGTAACCAAATTCTACTGCGGAGGCACGATCTGTGTGACCGTTGACGGGGATGTAACCCCCTGCTCGGTCATCAGAAAGGGATTCGGGAATATCCATGCGTCATTGCTCGAGGAGATCGTTGACCGGCACAGAGACGAGCTGCTCTTCATGCCGCTCAGAAACGGGAATGCACCGGGTTACTGCAGCAGGTGTGAGAATAACCCGATCTGCTGGGGATGCAGGGCTACTGCCTATTATGCACATGGGGATCTCCTTGGCGAGGACCCGACATGCTGGAGGAACTCCCGCCATGACCGGTAGCAGCGGAGAGCGATCGGCGGAGAGGGAGATCGTCAGGGGGAAGCGGCTGGATGTCACTATAGCAGACGTCACCGGGGCATATGAGGGGCGGATCGGCGCGCTCTGGGAGATGCTGATGGGAGAGCAAATTCACGTCGGCGGAGAAAAAGAGACCGATTTCCTTGCAAAACTGGCGGGGCTGAACGGGAACCACCATGTACTGGATGTGTGCTGCGGGCTCGGCGGCCCGGCGCGCCAGCTGGCACGGATATACGGGTGCAGGGTGACAGGGCTTGACGCCACGAAACGGATGGTGGATGAGGCGGTACTGAGGACAGAGAGAGCCGGGCTGGGCGAACTCGTCGCCTTCAGGCTCGGAAACGCTCTTGATATGCCGTTTCAGGCCGGCTCCTTTGATCTGGCCTGGGGACAGGATGCATGGTGCTACGTGACCGATAAGGCAAGGCTTGTCCGGGAGGCGTATCGGGTGGTCAGGCCGGGCGGGCTCATCGCATTCACCGACTGGATTCAGGCAGGGACGATGGCTGATATGGAGTGGACGGCACTCAACAGTTTCATGATCTTTCCTTATATGGAGACGATTGATGGGTACGTTCGGGTGCTTGAAGACACCGGGTTTAGGGTTCTTATGGCTGAGGATCTGAGTGAGCCATTTGCCGGGCACTGCCGTCTCTATCAGCATAAACTCAGGACCGAGCTGAAGGGCGTGATCACCCGGGAGTATGGAGCAGGGCTGTACCGGGCGGCAGAAGAGGGGCTTAGGGGATGGGTGAGGGCTGCGGATGAGCGGAAGGTCGGCAGGGGACGGTTCATTGCCAGGAAAGGGTGAGCACCTCCCGCAGACGAACCGGCTCTGGAGGGGAGTGTTGCCTGATAGGCCGGAGATGAACGCAATCGTCATCATGGCGAGGGAGCCGGTGCCGCAGCAGGTGAAGACCCGTCTCTGCCCGTCTCTGACACCCGAGGCAGCAGCCCGCCTCTACGAGTGTTTTCTGCTGGATACCATCGAACTGGTGCGGAATATCGAGAGTGTCCGTCGCATTGTCGCCTATACTCCAAAAGACGCAGGGGCGTACTTCAGGAGTATCGTTCCGGAAGGTTTTGCGCTCATCTATCAGAAAGGAGCGGATCTGGGAGAGAGGCTTGCACATGCCTCCCGATCCCTCTTTGACCGGGGGTGCGCAAAGGTCATACTGATCGGCAGCGACTCGCCGAACCTGCCTCCCGGGTATATCAGGGAGGGATTCTGCAGGCTCGATGAGGCCGATGTCGTCCTCGGACCCTGTGAGGACGGCGGCTATTATCTGATCGGCATGCGATCCGCCATGCCCGATCTCTTTGCAGGCGTGCCCTGGAGCAGTTCGGCCGTGACGCAGGCAACGGTGGAGAAAGCCATGGCAGCGCGTGCTACCGTCTCCCTGCTCGAAGAGTGGTACGATGTGGATAGATACAAGGATCTTTTTCGTTTGAAGAGAGATCTGGACAGCACCCGAATGGGTCAGGACGGTCGCCTCTTCTGTATACATACGCATCGCGCTCTCTCCCGGATGGAGGGGATGCAGGGACCGCAGGGCATCCTCTGATGGTTCCACGGGCCAATATTGCGGATCTTACGTTATCGAGTTATGCGAACCGATTGGATTGAATGATGCCTCGCATACACTCTAATAGGCTTTCTTTCCGGCAGCAGATGCTTCTCCGCCCTTCGTTGCCACTCTCTTTCTCGTCTCCTCGGAAGCCGCCTGCAGCCCCCGCTCTCCATGCGGCGCCCCTCCGCCTGCCCGTGCGACCCGTTGTCTGGTCCCCTCTGACGCTGCCTGCAGTCCCCGCACTCCATGCGGTGCCTCACCGCCTGCCCGTGCAACCCGCTGTCTGGTCTCCTCGGAAGCCGCCTGCAGTCCCCGCACCTCATGAGGTGCCGCTCCGCCTGCCCGTGCAACCCGCTGTCTGGTCTCCTCTGGCGCTGCCTGCAATCCTCGCGCGGCACGTGGCCCAGCTCCCCCCTCACGGGATGCTGTCTTTCCAAGGTGCCTGCTCACATCAATCGGCGAACGGTATCCTCGTTCGGGCAAATCTTTTAGAGCAGCGAGGATATCCCTGTCGGCGTTACGGCTACGGGCGTGCCTGATCAGATCGTCCCTGCTTGCCGGATACAGTACCCCCTCGAGATGCTTCTGCACTAAAACTGGATTTACTCTCCTGATTTCTGTCTTTGCGGCTTCAGGCATTTCAATCGCCCCCTGATGGAGCGAAAATATAACTACATTATTATAAAAATCTAATCATATTAGTAAAAGAGAGGCCTGCTGCTGGCAACCTGCCTGCGTGCAGTATTCCATCCACCGTCTGCCGCCGTCCTGCCTGTTACATCCGAATTCTCCAGTACGAAATTAAGCACAAAGATGCAGCATGGCGAGGAGGTTTTGAGAATACAACCGGGTATTCTCGCCTGTGCCGAGAATGGCTGTCACCGGATAGAGAGAGGAGAGCGGGAGATCGCATGGCGGTAAGGATCAGCCGGTTATTCGGTTACTGCCGCCGTATGTCCCTGGACTGCCCTCAGCACCCCTGCGAAGAGAAGAGATTGCATCCGCTCTCAGGCTGCGGATTCCCTGTCAGACAGGCCGGTTCACTCAACTTCACCAATTGCCTTACTCACATCTGTGGGAGAGTTGAATTCTCTTTCAGGCATGGCCTTCAGAACCGTGATAACATCATTATCGGCTTTGTGCGCTTTAGCATGCTCGATCAGCTGTTTTTTGCTCACCGGATAATCAATTCCGGCCAGGAATTTTTGAATGTGAGCAGGACTTACGCTATGTTTTACTTTTGCCATGATTGCCACCTCCTGTGACCTGTATGCGATAACCCAGGTTATATAAATACATAGCTATAATTTTGATCCGGGCGCCGATACGAAATAAAACTCCATATATCTCCCGGGACCGATTATAACTCCCTTCAGACCGAAGGCCTGCCCCTATGATGACCGATGCATCGGGTACAGAAGATTTTAGATGAAATCACATGGGTCCAGGTCACAGGCATGCAGCATGCGCATGGACGGGGATGCTCACCACCCGTGTTCATATAAAACGCCCATGAAGCCCCCGGAAGGGACTGCAGGCGCAACCGATGAAAATCCGTGAGTTTTCTGGAGTGTCATGGATCCAGTATCTCACGGGTCTCCCTGTATAGTGGGCCGAGAGAGGCATCCCAATGGGGAGGGGACCGGGGAGGGGGTTTCCACCTCCCCGCATGCCGCCTCCCCCCGGTTGAAGCGCCGGTGGGAAGCCGTGTACGGGAGCGAATAGATTTGAGCGGCGAGAGGCTTTTATTTCAGAAACGGTTCGCATTTTTATATGAAACCGTGTATAAAGCCCACGGAAGGGGCTAAAGAGCAACCGATGAATATTCTCGGCGCTATACCAATTACGCAGTGCCCTATTTTTGCAGACTATCCCGGGACAGTAAACGGAGGGGAACATCCCTCCACCCGTCATGTATAGGACGAGGCCGATCCGGAGCGAGGATTCTTCTCCGCACAAAGCACAGGCGGCACGTTTCCCGGGAGAGGGAGGCGAATGGAGACATCGGGCGAATCGAACGAAAAATAGAATAGCCGACATAGCAATGATCATGCGCTGGCAGCATGCCTGCGCATTGCTGATGCGGCGGGATATGGGAGCCGTAGCCGGAAGAAGGGATAGAAGGTATGTCAGAGCAAACACGCGATGAACTGTATGAGAAGGTGCTGAACCTCAAAGATCTTATTTCATACCAGGACGGCACCGTCGCAAGCCGGATGATCATATCCAAAAATGCAGGAAGCATCACACTTTTCTCCTTTGACGAGGACGAGGGGCTTTCAGAGCATACGGCCCCTTACGATGCAGTGGTTACGATCCTCGACGGACAATGTGAGATCTGGATCGCGGGCAAGACATTCATCATGAACGAGGGCGAGACGATCATCTTCCCGGCCAACAGGCTGCATGCCCTCTCTGCCATCAAGCCGTTTAAGATGATGCTCGTCATGATCAGAGAGTGACGCTGTATGTCTGAAAACAAGGATGGGGATTACTGCTCCGTGTGCGGCGGGATTCCCCCTGAAAAGATTACGACCAAAAAGATCGTGATCGACGGGAAAGAGATCGGCATCGAGCGCCTCGACTGGATCCTCGACGAGGTGGCGAAGTTGTTTCTGAAGGACGATGCCAGAATCGCAGAGGAACTGCTCATGCGGGTGAAGGTATACAATTACGTCCCGATGAAGAAGACGGAGGACTATGCTGCCGCCCTTCTCGGAGAGTACCGCCGCCGCAGTGCAGGGAGATGACTCCCGGAGGAAGCCGCCTGCCGAAAGTCTGCAACGGAATCAGACGATGGCCTGATACCTGAATGCGCCCCGAGGCAGGTATGGGCGGGATTCGACGGAGCGCCATCAGCGCGGTCATAGGCCTGATCGTAATGACTATCGCGACCGGCAGGGGATGGGGGGCTGTTTTATGCCTGGGTGTCAGACACAGCAGGCTCGATGCCAGATGCTTCTCTCTCCCTCGTTTTGGGAAACCCTTATCCGGGTAGCATGCTATGCTGCACCGGGATCAGATGATGAAGATTCTCATTGACACGAATCGCTATCTGGATCTGTACGAGTCTGATGAAGATACAGAGGATATCCTCGGGGATATGCTGAAATTCACGGATCACCTCATATTTCCCGACATCATACTCGATGAATTCCTGAGGAACCGGACAAGAATCCTTGATCGCAGGATAAAGCAGGTAGCAGATACAGAGGTTCCCCCTATCCGCTGGCCGTTCTTCCTGCGACGGTACCCCGGTGTCTCCACCCTGCAGCAGAAGGCTGAAGAGTACAACCAGGCGGTCTCATCGGTTGTTGCTGATCTTGAGAAGGTGGCATCCGATATAGAGAACGATCCGATCTATCGGTTCCTCCTGCGCATCTACAGGGATCCGGGGGTTATGGTCCTCCACCGGACAGACGAGCTGATCGAGCGGGCTCATCGGCGAAAACTGATCGGCAACCCGCCGAAGAGCGAGGCAACATCGACCATAGGCGACGAGCTGATCTGGGAGACGGTTCTTGAAAGCCTGAACGATGATCTCATCCTGATCACGCGGGATTATACGTATAGAAATCATGCAGCGTTCCTGGTCACCGAGTACCGCGAGAGGACAGGAAAAGTGCTTACCATTACAGAGTATATCTCGGTTGCACTCGAGCGGATGCGCATCCCACCCGGAGAAGCGCTGTTGCGGTTCGAGGGGAGAATGGGGAGCAATACCGGCTGATTCGATAACGCACCGATAATTCTCTATCCCTGCATATTCATGCTCGATGCATCTCGGGATCGAACCTGCCGGTCGGAGAAGCGACACCGCCTCTGGAAAACGCCAATCCCCGCCGAACCGCTCCACCTGCGTCCCCGGTAACATTTAAGCGGTTTGATGCGCAGTTACTGATCAGAGAGACCACCCTGAAACCCTCTACCGGGATAGGCGTTTCCCTTCGATGACAGAAATTCTTTGTACGGACGCTTCGCTCCATGCATGCCTCTGATTCGCAGATTGCTTTTGGGTGGAACAGATGCCGGTTCGGCAGGGCCAGGGCCTGTGGAGAATCTCAATGAACGTACAGAGGTGATGACCATGAGACTGGAAAACAAGGCCGCAATCATCACCGGAGCAAGTTCCGGGATGGGAGCTGCGATAGCGCAACTTTTTGCAAAGGAGGGTGCCTCCGTCGTTGCGATTGCACGGCGGAAGGAGAGGCTCCAGAATCTTATCGACCGGATCAACGCAGACGGCGGGAAGGCCGTTGCCGTTGCCGGTGACGTGACCATTGAGGCGGATGTCAGGAACGCCGTGAAGACAGCTGTTCAGCAGTTCGGCAGGCTGGATATCGTCGTCAACAACGCAGGACTGCTGGATCGGTTCGTGCCGGTCGCCGAACTGGACGACGATCTCTGGAATGCAGTGCTCGACGTTAACCTGACGGGACCGATGCGCATGTTCCGGGCCGCGATCCCTGAGATGGAGAAGACCGGCGGGGGCTCGTTCGTCACCATCGCGTCTGTCGGCGGACTCCATGGATGCCGGGCAGGGCCTGCATATACGGCGTCAAAACACGGCGTGATCGGGCTGGCGAAGAACGTTGCATATATGTACACCGGGAAGGGCATCCGGTCGAACATCATTGCCCCTGGCGGTGTAAAGACCGAGATCGGCGCAGGTCAGCAGGCGAATGAGGCAGGAGCGGCCATATGTATGACGGGCATGTGTGTCAACCCGAGAATGGGGGAGGCCGACGAGATCGCCTCCGTAGCCCTCTTCCTGGCCTCGGACGAGGCCAGCTTCGTGAACGGGGCAATCGTTGTCGCCGATGCTGGCTGGACCGCCTATTGAGCACCCCATCCCTTTTTTCGGACAGAATATCCGCGGCAGCCCCACCCGGCGGATCACAGCACCGGCGACCGCCGGGCGATTCGTCCTGCGGCGTCTCCATGAGCACAGCCGGGTTCGATATATGGGGGATGGCGAGAGGGCAAGTCTGGCAGTAACCGGCCTTTCATCGTTTCAGGAGATGCTGCCGGTACATCTCCTCAAGCTCCGAAAGCTCATTCACCGGTGTCGGGATCACCCGTGAATTGTTTGCCATAATCGCTTCTGCAAGGTCGCGAAAGATCTGCGCTTCCCTTGAATCCGGGGAATGCTCCACCACCGGCCTGCCTTCAAGCTCGCATGCCTGGATCACTGGGCTTCTCGGGACGAACTGGACAAACGCAGTCCCCAGTTTCCTACCAAATTCCGGGATGACCGCCCGCTCGAATGCCTCATCTCCGTTGCTGTTGCAGATGATCCCGGCAAGCCCGGTGTCTCCACGCTTTGCCAGGCGCTGCACTGCCCGGGCGATGTTGTTTGCCGCATAGATGCTCATGAACCCGCCGGAACAGATGAGGTAGATCTCCCGTGCAAACCCCTCCCGTATGGGCATCGAAAACCCTCCGCAGACAACGTCGCCGAGAACGTCATAGATGGCTACCTCAATCCCGTAGGTCTCGAACGCATTGAGATCTTTTAATATCTGCAGCGCCGTCAGCACGCCCCGCCCGGCACACCCGACACCCGGCTCCGGCCCCCCTGCCTCGACAAGGTATATCCCGCCTGGTGATTTGAAGATGATATGGTCCAATTTGATGGCATACTCGTCCCTGCCTACCCTCAGCTGTTCCCGGTGCTCTTCCAGCACGGCGGGGATGAAGCGCCCTCCGGCAAGGATCCTCGTCGAGTCCCTTTTGGGATCACAGCCCACCTGCATGACCGTATGCCCCATCTCGCTCAATGCCGCAGACAGGTTTGAAGCGATCGTGCTCTTTCCGATGCCTCCTTTGCCATATATCGCGATCTGTCTCATGCTCCGTTCACCACTTTGCTTCGTACCTTCTCTCTTTTGAACGCCAGCCTATTATCCACTCGTTCTGGACACATTCGAAAAGATTCAGGATGCCGGTATAACCGAAATACTCCCGGTTGATCATCCTGAACAGGCGCATCAATCTCACCACCTCGACGATATATGCCACAGGAAGTCCTCTGGCGGCATGCCGTTCGATCGTGCTCCCGAATACGACCCTGGGCTGCACCTCAAGCAGGCTGCTCCTTGTCCTGTATACATCCGTTCCATACGCAATCCTCGGGGAAAGGTTCAGGCTTTTCAGTTCCTGTTCCAGCAGTTCCCGCACCGGGCGTTGAGAGGTATACAGGGCAATGAGTTCCGGTGTCATCTCCATCTCCTCGGTGACAAACCGGACCAGCGGGATTCCGATCGTGGCATCGGCGATGATCGCCGCAGGTGTCCGGTACAGGAACCGTGCCATCGGCCACTTGCGCCGGCACGTCGCCGTCACCATCCGTTCGCCTTCCGCAACCATATCCTCCGCTGTGCTCAGTACATCGAAACGCTCCCCGAGCGCCGTCAGCCAGCGCTGCGTATTGGTCATTCCGATGGGGAGGGGTATCCCCCTGCAGATCTGCTCGATGCCATAGGCATCGGAGAGATAGTCAGCCGCTTTCTGCCCGGCATCGTGGCTCAGGAGGAGGGATGTCTCGGCAGATGCTGCACGCTCAATCTCGGACAGGGGAGTCCTGTGCGTGAGCGTGGCAACAATCCGGATCCCCAGCCTGGTGAGGACCTGTTTTACCCATGCAAGATCTGCCGTCCATGTCGGGTTGGCATTTGCATGAGGGGCGATGAGGCAGACGGAGTCCGGAATCTTCTTGCCGCTGCCCTGTACCAGCCTCTTTAAGATCGTGTCCAGTGCGATGTCGATGCCGTCGTACTGCGATCCCCTAAATCCGGCACATTCGATCGGGACGAGCCGGAACTTCACCTCCGGCTGCAGGGTTTCGCATACTGCATTTATATCGTCGCCGACAATCTCCGGCCCGCACGCGCTGAGCACGAACAGGGCGGAGATCGGGAGTTCCTTTGCTTCCCGGATCGTGCGGGCAAGCAGATCCTCGCCGCCGTGCACAATCTCATCCACGCACAATTTTGTGCACAACGTGACGGTCTCCATATAGTCGCACTCCTGTGAGGTGAATGCATTATTGACAAGGTACTCGCATCCCTGCGGTGAATGGGCGAGAAGGGCGGACCCGGAGACTCCCAGTGCGGTCTGGGCGGCGCCGTTGAAGGCGCACCGGAGGTAGGGATCCGTGCATTTTTCAGGAGGAGAGGGTGCTGTCCGGGGCGCTTTATTACCTTGTTCCATAGAGCATCCCCCTGAACAGGCGCGAGCGTGGGAGATCCTTATTCTCCAGCGCCTGCCTGACAAGAGCGGCGATGTTTTTGATCCCGACAAACCCGTACTGGGGCTGGAACGCCGGATTCATGAGGGTGAGGTTCACCACCGGGCAGGGCGGGAACCGGCCTGAGTTCCCAAAGAAGATGGCATCGTCATACTCCTGTACAATCGCCTCCAGTTCCTCCTCGGTCTCTTTTGACGAGCGGAAGCTGCCCAGCCTGAAGAGTCCCTGTGTCAGGATGATCTCCGGGTTGACACCGCTCTCAAGGAGGAACCTGATGCTCGGCATCCGCTCCTTGATCGTATAGGGGTGAACGTTGATCACAACAGGGTGGGCGCCGAACTCCGATGCCATCCGTGCCAGGGAGAGAGCCCGTATAGGGCCGGGAAATTCCGATATCTCGATGATAGCGGTTTTCCCTGAAAGCGCCTGCCTCAGGTAGGCAAGATCCGGTTCAATCTCTCTCATCTCCCGCTCAATTACTGTGAGGGCTTCTGCCTCCATGCCAAGCGGGGTTGCAACGCCGAGAAGCCATTCCTTTGTGGCCGCAGGGCCATACGGCTGCCCGGTCCTGCTGTACGGGATGCCGAACCGTTCCTGCATTAAATCGCCTAGTTTCTGCCCCCAGTCGTAGCACCATGAGGCATTCAGTTCGACCTCGCGGGCGTGTTTGATCTGCTCGACGGTGCACCCTCCCGCGATGATGGCGTTCACCTGTATTCCCACGAGAGCAAGCAGCCGTTCAATCTCGTCCATGTCCCAGGAAAACTCCGTGGGCGGCGGCCCCCAGCGGGCACCGAGGATGTTGATCGTCCTCTTCATCGTCTTCTCCGGAGGCTCCATTACGTCCATGATGAGCCTGAATGCATCTTCGTAGCCGCTCCTGAAGTCACCGCCAAATCCCTCGCTGCGGAGCGCAAGCACCCGGCAGCCAACCACCTTCTCCGCCTCACGCGCAACGCTCTCGACATCATCGCCGATGATACCGGAACAGCAGCAGGAGAGGATGACGATGAGATCGGGGTGATACTTGAAGTATGCTTCCTTCACCGCTTCCAGAAGTTTTCCCTCACCCCCGTATATGACATGACTTTCATCAAGGGCGGTGCAGGCGGTAGGTTCGAGAGGGATACCGCGTATCTCGCAGCATTCCCGGGTCCTGACAAAGTCGGACATATACAGTGGGCATCCCGTGGGGCCGTGGACGAGGGGAACGACATGGCGGATGCCGCTGATGACGTAGTATGCAGTGAAAAATTTGCACATCGGTGCGTGCGAGGCCTGCAGCTTGGGGATCATCTCGCCGGATTCCACTTTCCCCAGCAGCTGCCGCAGGTCGCCGTGGAATACGATGGAATCATTCTCAGTAACTGGCACAATCTTCCATCTCCTACAGAGAATAAATAGATAGGTGTTCTTCCATTGAACGTTTACAACGGTTATGAAAAAATATGGCGAGATTCCCCTGCTATCGCAGGAAGGGCTGCCGGAACAGGGAAAAGAACAGAACGGATAACCAAGCCTCAGGCGAGATTTGAACTCGCGACCTATACCTTACCAAGGTATCGCTCTACCGGCTGAGCCACTGAGGCGCAATGCACCATATACGTACGGCGTAGTTCCTATAAAATGTTGCGGATCAGGTGGATTCTTCCGGAATTCTGTTCTACATCGCTTCAAGCACCCTGATGCTCTCGACCGTGCCTTCAAACGTCTCCACTTCGACGATTGGAATAACCTTGTTCCTCCGCACGGCTTCCATCACGGGGCGGAAATCAATGTTTCCTGTGCCTACAGTGGAGTGTGAATCCCCCCTGCCGGAATTATCATGAAGGTGAATATGCGCAAACGGCACAGCAAGAAACGCCTCCAGGCAGCCGTTCAGGTGGGCGTGCCCGACATCGAGCGCAAGCCCGATCCCGCCGGGAAGCGGGAGTTCGTCGGCAAACCGCAGGAAGAAGTATTCCCAGTTGCCCATATTCTCGATATAGTACGTGACGGAGCGCTCTTCTGCCGCCAGGGACAGTTCCGCAATTGATTGGTGGAACGAACGCTTCGCACGCTCGCGCTCCTCGCGCCAGGCATAGTATCCCGGGTGTATGACCACGTCCGCCCCGAGTTCTCCGGCAATGGAGAAACACTGGACAAGCACCTCCACGCTCGCCCTTCTGATGGGTTCGAGCAGGCTCGCGATGTTAACGCCCCGTGCAGGAGCATGGATGAAGTAGGTGAGATTGTAGCTCTCAAGGGGCTCGGTTGCCTCAATATGGTGAAGCCCGTCGTCCATGATCTCCACGCAGTCAGTGATGCCTGAGATCGCATCAAGCGCTGTGTCAAGCGGTTCGTGGTGAAGGCAGAATGTGGAGACGCCAAACATACAGGAACATCTCATTTGACCGTAATATACGTTCGGTATTTCCATGGCCGATAGCACCCCGGCAGCAGATCCAGCCGATCAAAACCCTTATGAGTGCGTCCGCCACCAATAACACCAGAGGAGCAGGTGAATGACCGCGGTGCTGGATGAGGAGATTCAAAAACTCTGTTCTCTTGCAGAGGAGAAGGGTGCGGTAGCCCGCCCGTTCCATACAAAGGATATCGTCGTTGCGGAGTGGGTGCGGTTCAAATGCCGGTACGGCTGCAAAGGCTATGCAAAGCATCTCTCGTGCCCGCCGTACGTGCCGTCCCCCGAAGAGACGCGAAGAATGGTCAGCGAGTACCGGACGGCCGTCATCATGCGGTTCGACGGTATTCCCGGGTACGACACGCTGCGGCCTGAGGATATCCCGGAAGATTTCCACCCGTTTTACGCCGATCTGATCATGTGGGTGAACAGTACGGTTCATTTCATCGAGAAGACCGCCTTTTACGACGGGTTCTACAAGGCATTCGGCTTTGGGGCCTATCCGTGCATCTACTGCGAACACTGCGTCGCCGAGGAGTGCAAGGGACCGGTTGACGAGAGTATCCGCCGGCTCTGCCGCCATATGGATCGGGTCAGGCCGAGCATGGAGGCCGCCGGCATGGACGTCTTTGCCACCGCAAGAAATGCAGGGTGGGAGATCTCCACCATCCCCTGCAAGGACATGGAGTACGGAAAAGTTGTCCACGGGGATTTTCATTCTGTAGGCATTGTGCTGATCGAGTGAATGCCCCTTCCAGATGAACTATCTAGATTTTTCCGGCGGGAGGTTCACCACATGCATCAGCCTGCCTGATTCGATCTATCGGCATAGCCGGGACACCCGAAACGAGCCTAAAAGGCAGTACCTTTCCGGAAGAGACCAGCCAGAAACCGGGCATAAGGCCCTGCGGGTCTCATTGGCTTTCTATGAAGATCGAGCCGGGTAGTCAAATCGAAGGCTCTTGCCATCCGTTTCTTTAAGCTCCCGTACACGGCTTTCCACCGGCTATACTCGCGGGGGAGAGGATCTCCCCCTCCCCGGTCCCCACCCCCCTAGCGATTCTCCCCTCGGTCCATTGTCCCGGACAAACCAGGAGATACCAAATCCGTGGTGCATGAACGAGCTCAAGGATTTTCATCAGTTGCGCCTGTAGCCCCTATCCGGGGATTCATCGGCGGTTTTATAGGTAACTGGATGGTGAAGGACACCATCCGCATTTTATTCTGTATACTTGTGCCCCTCCGGGACTCATGCTGTTTCGAGTGAGCCACTGCTTCGCGATCCCCCATGGGGCCGCTTTTGCCGGATGAATATCGGCTGGTAGGGTGACGGGCATGTATCCCGGGGCTTCAACCGTGGACACCCTGCCTGGTATTCCCCTTCGGCGACCTTCTCTGTCTGGAAGCTCGTCCGGAGATGCATATGCCCGCAAGCCTATATTGATGCTACATCGCATCGTATCAGAATGGAATGGTGACGCCTGCATGATCTCATCGTACCTCTTCGGCCCTGTGCCTTCCCGCAGGCTCGGGGCCTCGCTGGGTGTTGATCTCATCCCCTACAAGACCTGCTCCTATGATTGTGTCTATTGTGAATGCGGCCCGACAACCAATCACACCTGCAGAAGAATGGAGTATGTCCCGACAGGCGAGGTCATCGCGGCGCTCGACACCTGCCTCTCTGCGTCGCCCGCACTGGACTACATCACCTTTGCAGGATCGGGAGAGCCGACCCTGCATAGCAGGATCGGGGAGATCATCGCGTTTGTGAAGGAGCGGTATCCGGAATACCGGATTGCCGTGCTCACGAACGGCAGCCTCCTCTCCGATCGGCGGGTGAGAGACGCGGTGCTGTCGTCCGATCTCATTCTGCCCTCCATGGACGCGGCCTCCGAGGAGATATTCAGGCAGATAAACCGCCCCTGTGCAGAACTGACCTGCGCTGCCGTTCTGTCAGGGCTCAGGGCCCTCGCGGAGGAGTATTCCGGGGAGATATTGCTTGAGATATTCATCGTCCCCGGTTTAAACGACTCGCCGGAAGAGCTTGCCCTGCTGCGGGAGGCAGTCGACTCAATCGAGCCTGTACGGGTGCAGATCAACACGCTCGACCGGCCCGGAGTGGAAGCGTGGGTTCGGCCTGCCTCCCCGGCATCGCTTGAGGGCATTGCCGCGCTCTTCGGTGCGCCTGATGGGGCTGAGGTGATCGTGCCGGCAGCCGCGCGCGAGTCAACCGCAGGTTTCCGGCAGGACATTCCCGCGACCATTCTTGCAACCCTCGCACGAAGGCCCTGCACCGCAGACGATCTCAGCCAGATAGCAGGCGTCCACAGGAACGAGATCAGCAAATACCTGCTGGTGCTTCAAGAAGAGGGCAGGATCGAAGCGGTCCGGGAAAAAAGAGGCATTTTCTTCCGGCTGACATGATCATTTCCGCATGTGGAGATCGATCTTTCGGAACGGGATCTCGATGCCTTCTTCCGCGAACCGTGCATCAAGGCGCATGTTGACGAAATCCTGCGCGTCCCCGATCCCCTGCAACACATCGCCCATGCCAGTACTATTATGAGACTGCGGCGGATATATTTACAGGATTTATGTCGGACGGACAACGAATCATCGAAACACTCCATGCTCTCGTTGACGAGGATATTGCTATCATGCATATCTGCGGCACGCATGAAGCGGCAATCGCGCGCGCTGGCATCCGCAGCCTGCTCCCGGAGCGATTGAAGATCGTCATGGGCCCCGGCTGCCCCGTCTGCATCACACCGCAGGGCGAGATCGATGCCGCGCTCGATCTGGTGGATCAGGGCTGCATTGTTGCCACGTACGGCGACCTGCTCAGGGTACCGGGGACGAGGGGATCGCTTGAGTCGAGCGGCGGAGATGTTCGGGTCGTGCAGGGCGTCCATAAGGCTGTGGAGATTGCGCAGCGTGAACCGGAGAAAGAGGTGGCGTTCATCTCCGTCGGGTTCGAGACCACGGCCCCGACCGTTGCGGCGGCAATACTCGGAAACCCACCCGAGAATTTTAGCATCCTCAGCTGCCACCGCCTGGTGCCGCCGGCGATGCAGTGGCTGCTCGAGCAGGGCGAGGCAGAGCTGCACGGGTTCATGCTCCCCGGGCACGTCTGCACCGTTGCGGGCTACCGGGAGTACGAACGCTTCCCGGTGCCGCAGGTCGTGGCAGGGTTCGAACCGGAGGACATCCTGCTCGGTCTTGTCATGCTGGCACGGCAGATCAGGCGGGGAGAGCGCCGCATCGAGAATGCCTATCCGCGGGCGGTCACCCGTGAAGGTAACGCAAAAGCGAAGCGCCTCATGTACCAGGTGTTTGAGCCCGTTGATGTGGAATGGCGGGGATTCCCCGTCATTCCGGAATCCGGGCTGCGGCTGCGGCAGGAGTATGCCCGGTACGATGCGCAGAAGAAGTTTTGCATCGAGATCAAACATGTGGAGAAGCATTCGGCATGCATCTGCGATCAGGTGCTGCGCGGCATTGCCAGGCCGTCCGACTGCAGGCTCTTTGCGAAGGGCTGCACGCCACGCACCCCCGTGGGCCCCTGCATGGTGAGCCAGGAGGGAGCCTGCAGGATCTGGCATCTCTACGAGTCCCGCCGGGCCTGAGCCGCAGAAGGCCCGGCCGGTCGCTGGCCTTTTATATATTCGCGACCAATATGTAGTGGGTCTCGGTAGGGTAGTGGATATCCTAGAAGCCTCCGGAGCTTTTGACCCGGGTTCAAATCCCGGCCGGGACGTTTTGGGTCAAGCCCCCGCTTTTTTCGATCGATGAACAGATGCATATTCCCGATCCGGAATCACACGAGGCATGAGGAGGTATGAGGGCATTGCTTTGTGCCGCGAGGATCGGGAGAGCGCGCCATCATGAAACCCGATGAAAGGAAGAGATACTCCTCTCCTGTACCATCCCGGGACATCCATGGAGGGCTGTGTACTTCATATACGTTTCCCGTGAAGCCACTGATGCCTTGGGGGCACATGCATACAGAACGAAGGTGGGTGATGCTGCTCACCGCCCTTCTCATATAAAACCGCGTATGAAGCCCCCGATGGGGCTACAGGCGCAACTGATGAAAATCCATGAGTCTGCACCGATACCCCGGGTCCGGTTTTCTCCGACTGTCACGGTGCAGTGGACCAAGGGGGCAATCGCTCCCGCCCTGGTGAAGGGATCTCCCCTATAGGCGCTAACTTTAAAAAAGATGAATTACAAGAATCTCGCTTAATTCAAGAAATTGTGGCCATACGGGTCTCCAATGGGCTGCAAGACTCTTTTGATATGCGGGAATAGTTTTCATCCCCTGGAAAACGTATTTATCGCCAAAATCTCATTGGAAATAGACTTTCGGGGGCATCGAGGAGGGCTCGCCAACTGGTTGAAACTCAGCGGTATCAACAGGAATTCATTGCGCCCATATGATAAGTTAACGCTAATGGGGTCTCCCCCTCCCCGCGAGGATAGCCGGTGGGAAGCCGTGTAAGGGAGTGCAAATAACCAAGTGGTAAGAGCCCTCCATTTCAGAAACGGTTTGCATTTTCATGTGAACCCTCATGCACCGGCGATCGGTGCAAGCGCAGCCATGAAAATCGAGATCGAGATCCATGTCAGATCGATTTTCATAGGAAAATCAAGCAGTCTGGGAACTAGGAGGCTATTGCTGCTTTAAATGTTCTTCTCCCATGCACGCCTTCCCACCACCAATCACTGCAGGGAGGGGAACATCCCTCCCCTGTCCCCACCTCCGTTACGATGCCCACCACAGTCCACTGCAACCAGACCTCGGGGGAAACCGGATCTTTGGTACCGTCAATTTGATCGTCATTTTTTATCATTCACGCCTGTAGCCGTCAAACGGCATCATAATCGGTTTATGCATGAACGGAGTGCGAAGATACTGCTGCCTGCATCCCGCATGCTTGAATTCTCCTGGAAACTCGTGCGGCATCATGCAAAAAGCCTCTCATTACAACCGCCCCTCGAGGCAGCCGCATAAATCCGGCAGAGGTGCTGGGAGGTGATACCCGGACTGGCAGCGGAGCCGTGCAGGCGCGGAGGGTTTGCCACAGGGATGCATCGGATGCATATATCCCGTGCACCTTCGGTCCTGCATATCGTGCTGTGATATATCTCGATGTGCAGGGAGGATCAAGCCTCTCAGGGCGGGATGGTCTTTCTCCGTATCCTTGATGCGCTGCTGGGCACCCGGATCTCAAATCGCGCCCCCTTTCCGGGCTCGCCTGTTTCAGCAATGGTGATCCCGGTGATGGAGAGGATGTCCCGGATCAGGAAGAGGCCGCCTCCAGTTGTTTTTACGGGGTCGCGCTGAAAAATTGCCTCTTTCCGGCTATAAGGAATTCCGACGCCGTCGTCTTCCCAGAAGAGCGTGATCCCCTCGTCTGATTCACGGAAGTACGCGCGAACCGTTGTCACCGTCTCCCCGTGCCTGATCGTGTTGTCTGCGAGATTATAGAAGACCTTCCTCAGCAGCGGATCAGCAAAGATCTCCAGTCCTTCCAGATCATTGATGACAGCGAGCTGGTGCGGTACAGACTCTCTGATGATATCGGACACTGTCTGCCATTCGGGGGCGCTTGCACCCAGATCCTGGTAATCGCTGGTAAAGGCAATCTGTCGCAGCACCGCCCTCGCAGCCGCCTCCTGCTTCTCAAGATAGCCAAGCAGCGTCTGATCGGTCGTCTCCTTCTTTGCAATCTCCAGGTACAGCAGGAGCACGTTGAGCTGATTCAGGATATCGTGCCGTGTAACGCTGGAGAGCAGGTTGAGTTTCTTATTTGCGAGAGTCAGTGCCTGTTCGGCTTGTTTGAGATCGGTGACATCAAGAGCGCTCTCGAGAGCGCCCATCACATGCCCGTGCTCGTCCCGGACCGGGGCCGCCGAGATGATCCAGCATCTGCCATCGTGCGAGGTAATCTCGTTGCGGTGCGGCTCTCCCGTCTGCAGGACCCGCACAACCGGACAGCCCTCACAGGGTGTCGTCCGCCGGTGCCAGAGTGTGTAGCAGCGCGTTCCGACGAGGCTCTCCGGTTCAGTTCCCAGAAACGCACCTGCAGCGCGGTTTGCCCACCTGATATGCATATCAGGATCTTGGAAGACCATGATCTCCACCTGGCTCTCAAGGATGGTGCTCTTCTCCGCCTCGCTCTGCCGCAGCGCCTCCTCTGCACGTATCCGCTGCAGCGATACGCCCGCAACGTGGGCAAACGTCAGGAGCACATCCGTCGGCGGAGGCGGTTGCCCCTCCGGCATGATGATGACGGCGCTGCCCTGAACCTCGCCGCCGTAATTGAGCGATAGGCCGGCAAAGATGCCAAGGCCAAAGAGCTGCTGGATATGCGCTGTGATCGGTTCCGGCACGGCGCCGAGCAGCACCTCTGCGAGATCGGAGGAGAAGGAGACGATCTCGGTACGCATATGCTCCCTCGTAGCAGGGCTGACGGGAAGACGCATTCCCACGAGTTCCCTGCCAATCAGTGATGAGGCTTTCTGGAGAGCCTCTCTGGCATCGCTGGAGACGCTTATATATTCAATCTTGAGCTCTCCGCGATCCGGATCATAGGTTGAGATACCTGCGGCAAACGCACCGGCAATCTCCCGAAGCGTATCCGCGATAAGCCTGAAGGGATTGCCCGAGGAGGGTGCGGCGGCCAGCTCAACCGCAAGTTCGCTCACTGCTCTGAGATTTTCGGTTCTGCGTTCTGATTCCCTCTCTGTCTCTCTCCGCTGCACCGCCTGACGGATCATATGGGCCAGTTCCACGAACTGTTCCCTATCACCGCCTTTCTGGAGGTAGAAGTCGGCACCGTTGTTGAGTGCCTCAATCACCACGTCCTCCCTGCCCCTGCCGGTAAATATGATGAACGGGATACTGCCGTATCGGGAGCGAACGTATTTGAGCAACTCGATACCGTCCATCCCCGGCATCAGGTAATCCGACACGATCGCATCATATGACCCGCTCTCCAGTTTCTCTATCGCCTTCCGGGCCGACGTAGCGGTATCGAGGGTAAATTCACCGGTTTCCTCAAGAAACAGAGTACAGAGATCGAGAAATGAGGGGTCGTCGTCAACATGAAGAACCGATATCATGGTGGTCTCCTTCTCGTGCCGCAGGATCACCTATACTACATGAAGGAGGACTTCCATAAAAGTATCTGCTCAATATGCAGGATGCCAGATCGTCCCGGGAGGCATTGTCGCAGGTCGGCACGGACGGAGATGCATGCACCGACCGGGACGTGGTAGTTTCGAAAAAATTCGAAGTTTACGGATAATTTATGTCGATTTGACCCATATTATCCTGTATGAGAGGCAATAGACACAGGTACACATTCCCGGCGGCAGGGATGGCCATCCTCCTTGCAGCATGCCTCATCTCTGCCGGATGCGTTACGGAGAACGCAGGAAATGAGTCTGCCGCAACGCTGCCCGGGACGGCATGGAGCCTCCAGTCCTATATCGACGCCGACGGGTCGATGACAACCGTCCTGCAGGGCACAGAGATCACACTCATCTTCAGCCAGGAAGAGAACACCACCGGCGGTTATACCGGGTGCAACCACTACGGCGGATCCTACCGGGTGAACGGAGAGGCGATCGAGATCACCTCGATTCACCAGACACTGAGATTATGCACTGAACCGGAGGGTGTGATGGTGCAGGAGGGTGCCTACCTGGCAGCGCTAGCATCAGCTGCCACTTATGCGGTCGATGCGGAGGGGCGGTTGATTCTATCAGACAGTACTGGGAGGCCCTTGCTGACCTACGAACCCTTGCCGGCGGAGGCGCCCCCGGCACAGGTCGGTACTTCCTGGCATCTCCTGACGTATGCCGACGACAACAGAACGAGGGTGTCCATCCTGCCAGGCACCACTATCACACTCATATTCGACGACGAGAAGAATTTTACCGGCTCTGCCGGGTGCAACCATTACGGCGGATCCTACCGGGTGGACGGAGAGACCTTCTCCACGGACTCGATCTTCCGCACCGAGATGTACTGCCTCGAACCAGAAGGCGTGATGGAACAGGAGGATGCCTACCTGGCAGCGCTCAAGGCCGCTGCCGCCTATAAGGTTGATGCGGAGGGGCGTCTGATCCTCTTCGATGCTTCCGGCATGCCCGTGCTGTTCTATGAACAGGTAATCCCGCCGGAAGATCTTCCGCTCGTCGACACCCGCTGGGTGCTTGAGGCGTTCAGCCCGGGCGGGGATACGGTATCCTCGGTCATTGCCGGATCACAGGTGACCTTGGCCTTTTCGGGAGACGGCCGCATCGCAGGTTCAGGGGGGTGCAACAGCTATGGCGGATCCTACCGGGTGAACGGCGAGGCGATCGAGATCACGTCAATAAACCGGACCCTGAAGTACTGCCTCGAACCGGAGGGCGTGACTGAGCAGGAGAACACGTATTTCGAGCTGCTTGAATCTTCGGCAGAGTATCGAATCGAGAAGGAAAGGCTTCTGCTCTTCGATGCATCCGGTGCGATGGTGCTGACGTTCCGGGCCGGATCCTGAAGAGAGAGCCTCTCCTCAATCTTTTCTGCGCAGGATCGGAAGCGATCCTGCCTCTCACTCAACCGCAGACGGCAGGCGGGGTTGCGGTCTACTGATCCGGATCACGTCGTGCGGCAGGGCGAGCGTGCAGTCGATCTCCTCTTCGATTGTCCGGACGCCGGGAGAGGACCGGACAGAACGATGCACGCACCCGTCGACAGCCTCCAGCGCGGGAAGGACGTACATACCCGAATGACATGCCGCCCGGATGATATGCAGGCAGCCTTGTGGCCCGTTCCAGAACGTGCAAACGCCGTTGCCTTACATCCCTCCGGCCGCTTCATCTGCATATTTACCCGTGAGGGAAAGGACGGGGAACAAAATGCCTGTTCCGAACCGGGCAACCGGCATGCAGACCGCAGTGGAGGGACGCCCCGACACATCGCCGGAATGCTTTCTGATACGCAGACGGGGGCATAAAGAACGCACACAGCCACCTGCCCCTGTCCCGGGGGAGTACCGTCCTAAAACCGGAAAGGAGATGGACGGCAGGAGTATCGGGGTGTCTCCTGCATCAGAGCCGCTCGTAGGTGTATGCGAGATCCTTCATCCTCCTGGCCAGATCGGGTGTCAGAAGATCAGGCGATATTCTCCATTCCCAGTTTCCTTCGTGGGTGCCAGGCCGGTTCACCCGGGCTTCCGCACCGAGTCCGAGATAATCCTGTATGGGAATGATGACCGTGTCGGCAACCGACATCAGCGCGAGCCTGACGAACTCGCCTGATATCTCCCCGGGCGCTATCTCCCTTCCCATATACGAAAAGACCCGCTCCCGCTCTTCCGGGGTGGCATCCTGTTCGAACCATCCCAGCACCGTGTTGTTGTCATGGGTGCCGGTGTACAGGACGCAGTTCTGGACGTGATTGTGGGGCATATGGGGATTATCGGGGACTCTTTCAACGAATGCAAAGAGGAGAACCCGTATTCCCGGAAAGTTGAACTCCCGCACGACCTCCCGGACATCTGCGGTAATCACGCCGAGATCCTCTGCAATCACGGGGAAGGTGAGGAATTTCCTCTGCAGGAACCTGAAGAACTCCGCACCGGGCCCTCTCTTCCATTCCCCGATCACGGCATCGGTCTCGTCCGCCGGTATCTCCCAGTAGCCGATAAAGCCGCGGAAATGGTCGATCCGCACCATATCGTAGAGCTCAAACACCCGTTCGAACCGCCGCACCCACCAGCGGTACCCCCGCCCTGCAAGCTCCTCCCAGCGGTATACGGGATTTCCCCAGAGCTGCCCGATATCGCTGAAGATGTCCGGCGGCACGCCTGCAACGGTTATCGGCTGCCTCTCATCGTCGAGGTTGAAGATCTCGGGGTGCGCCCAGACATCCGCGCTGTCGTATGCCACATATATCGCCATATCCCCGATGATCCGGACACCTCTCTCCGCAGCGTACTGCCTGATCCTCGACCACTGCGTAAAGAAGAGGTACTGCAGGAACATCCGGTACTCCATCCCTTCGCTCTCCTCCGCTCTTGCCGCCTCCAGCGCCTCTGGATGCCTCTCCCGCAGACCATCGGGCCACTCGCTCCACATCCGGCCGCCGAACCGCTCCTTCAGCGAGGCGAACAGGGCGAAATCCTCAAGCCACGGGTGTTCGCTGCAGAAGCGTTCGTATTCGCGCCGCTCTTCCCTCTCCCTGAACCGGGAAAACGCCTTTCGGAAGAGATGCTCCTTGTGTTCGATCACCGCACCGTAATCGACCCGCTCGCCGGGAAACGAAGGAACGGGATCGATCTCCCTTCCTGCGAGCAGGTCGTCTTCTACCATCACCTCCGGGCTGATGAGCAGCGGATTTGCGGCAAAGGCGGAGATGCTGTCGTAGGGCGAGTTGCTTCCCCCGGCACGGATGGGATTTAAGGGGAGGATCTGCCAGAAGGACTGCCCGGCGTCGGCGAGAAGATCGATGAACCTGCAGGCGGACGGACCCAGGTCGCCGATACCGAAGGGCGACGGGAGCGAACTGACGGGAAGCAGCACGCCGCTCCTGCGCACTCTCATGCGGCCGTCACTCCCTGCAGATTGCCGGCCGGGCTGCCGTCAGGGCTTTTTGAGGGCATCGTATCGGTGAAGTGCATCATGGCGGTCTCACTCGCAGGTATACTCCCAGTCTCTTCAAGTTCTTAAGCCATTCCCCGCCGGCGGTATCATCAGCCGCCGGGCTCCGCTCGCGGCAGAAGGTGTGGTAGAGCAGCTGGCTCTTCCGGAGGTCGGGATGCATGCCCAGCTCCCGGAGAGCCTCAAATGTCTGCAGGAGTTCCTCAAGCAGCGGTACATTGCCGCGATCTTCCAGAGCAGACCTCAGTTTTTCCGCAATCATTCCATCAAGTGCGCCCCCCCGGGCGAACCCTTCCGGTTCGAGCGGCTGGTGGCGCATTCCCTTCAGTAGTGCGGCGAGGATATCCCGATCGGCGGCCGCCTGCATGAGGAGGAGACGGAGGCCTGCACCCAGCACACACTCCCCGCCTGTATCGCTCACCAACGGCAGGAACGGACCGTGGCTCAGGTACGCGGCACGGACGGTCGATTCCAGCGCCCCTATCCGGGAACCAAGCATCCGGTCGATGATCGCCCTCTGTTCGCCCCGGGTGAACTGATCGAAGGCGTACCGGCGGCTGCCGGAGTGTCGGGAGGCAAAATGCTCGATCCCGGCCCTCCCGCAGGTGCGCAGGTCTTCCGCGAGCGCGCCGGCAAGGGTCCGACAGGATGCTTCATCCGTGCACGGCAGGATGCTGACGAGAGGCATGCCGAGATCGTCGTGCAGGACGGCGAATACATAGTATCCCTCCTCCAGTGTCGCCTGAGACCTGATATGGAGACTGCCGACCGCGTGCTCCCCGGTATCGCACACCTCGCTGCAGATATAAAAGCCGGGCATCTGCAGGGGTTCACGGCAGCCTGAGCAGTGGGACGCGGCCGCTGCAAAGGCAGCGATCCTTGCCAGGTCCATGACGGCGGGTCTCACCTCCGTCCTGTAGAGATCGGCGGCGTTCTCGTACTTAAGGAGATTGCAGGGCGTCCGCCTGAGTATCTCCAGGAACCCGGGTTCGAGATCACCGCCGCCGAGCTCCCCTGCAAGCTGGATGCACCGGGCTGCATGGCGCAGCACCTGCACCGAACCGGGCTCCGATATATCGTCAAAGAACCACCCGCAGCTGGTCAGCATCAGCATCGCATGCCGCTGCATCTCGAGGAGCTTCAGCACGGCAACCCGATCCTCGTGCGAGAAGCCGCGTACCGCATGCCGCGCAAGGAATCGGTCGACGACCGGTCCTGACCGGTCGAGGAGGAGATCGATGTACTCGTCCCGTGCAGACGCCGGATCCCTGAGATAGGCGGATCCGGCCTTCATGTAGAGCCCGGCAAGCCTGCCGGCGAGCCAGTCCGCGGCTTCGCGGAGCCCTCCCCTCCAATCCTGCGACCAGCCGGGGTACCGGCCTGTACTGCAGGTGCATCCGCCGCTCCATCGTGCAATGCCGTGGACACAGCTCCACGAGGTATTCTCCAGAATCCCAACCTCGTGCGTCGGAGGGTGCTTCTCCAGGTATTCGCCGTATACGGTGAGCCGGGCGTGCCCTCCGGACGCGATGTCGGCCAGGCAGCGTGCAAGCGCCATCTCTCCGAACTGCCGGTGATGGCCGTAGGTCTCCCCGTCTGTCGCCACGTGCACGAGCCCGGTCGAGGAACCCGGGGGGAAGGCCGCGATCAGCCGACTGGCAAACCGCCTGCCGTCCTGCAGCAGATCTCCAAACGCGATCTCGTGCGAGATCCGGGCGTCGTAGAAGAAGATGGAGATCGCCTTCCCCGACGGGAGGCGGCAGAGGTACGGCATTGTTGTATCGATACCCCCGTTGCCCGCAGCAGACCACTCTTTCTCTCCGATCTCCCGCACCCGTGCGGCCTGGGGGGGATGCAGGATCGAAAAGAGGATGCCGTGTCCGGCCATGATGTCAAGCGTCGGGTAATCGACCGCAAGCTCGGGCAGCCACATCCCCTCCGGCATTCTCGAGAATCTGTTGGAGAAGTCGCGTATCCCCCAGATGACCTGCGTTTCCCGATCCCTCATCGACGCAAGCGGCATGATCAGGTGGTTGTATGGCTGGGCGATGGCCGATCCGTGCCCGGAATACCTCTTTTGGCTCTCTCTGTCTGCCGAAACGATTGCGGCATGCAGATCCGGCTTCTCCCTCTCCAGCCACGAAAAAAGTGTCGGACCGGCGGTGAAGCTGATCTGCCGATAGGTATTGACAAACTCCAGGACCCACCCCTCCCCATCCAGGATGCGGGCAGCAGCGTTCGGGGCGTAGCACTCGGCAGAGATCCGCTCGTTCCAGTCATGGTAGGGATATGCGGAGTCCTGCAGATCGATCCTTCCGGTCCACGGGTTCTCGCGTGAGGGCTGATAGAAATGGCCGTGGATGCAGATACACCGGCTCATGCCTCCGCCCCCTCGCGTTTGAAGATCAGGATCGAAAGCGCCGGGAGCGTAATGCCAAGGGCCTGCGATCCGCCGCCGTCCGCCAGCGCATTCGATTCGAGCCTGCCGGCGTTCTCGATGCCGCTCCCACCGTAGCGCTCCGCATCGCTGTTTGCAATCTCCCTCCAGCATCCGCCTGATGGGCATTTGAGCCGATAGCCGTCCCGCTGCCGGGCAGTGGTGTTGCAGACGACGAGCAGGGTGTCGTCCGGAGATCCGCTCATCCGGGCGAAACTGATGATTCCGGGATCCTTTCGGCCGGGGTCTATCCAGAGGAAGCCGGCGCGGTCAAAGTCGCGTTCATGGAGGGCGGGCTCCGTACGGTATAACCGGTTTATATCCCTGATCCAGCACCAGACACCCCGGTGCGGTGCATAATCGAGGAGATGCCAGTCCAGCCCCCGATCATGGTTCCACTCGGCCCACTGCCCGAACTCCCCGCCCATGAAGAGGAGCTTCTTCCCGGGATGAGTGAACATGTATCCGAAGAGGAGGCGGAGGTGCGCATAGGGCTCGTGCTCTGCTCCGGGCATCCTGCCGATCAGCGATCCCTTCCCGTATACCACCTCGTCGTGCGACAGGGGGAGGATAAACCGCTCCTCGAATGCGTAGGAGATAGTGAACGGCAGGCCACGTGCGCGATCTGCCCGGGACCATGGATCGGTGCCGAAATACTCCAGCGTGTCGTGCATCCACCCCATGTTCCACTTCATCCCGAACCCAAGCCCCCCTCTCCCAACAGGAAGCGTTACGCCCTGCCAGGTCGACGACTCCTCAGCGATCAACCCGACGCCGGGGCAGCGTGCCTCGACCGCCCGGTTGAGACTTCTGATGAACTGGATCGCCTCGAGATTCTCCTTCCCGCCATACCTGTTCGGTATCCACTCCCCTCTGCCCCTGGCAAAATCAAGGTAGAGCATGGATGTTACCGCGTCCACCCGCAGGGCGTCGGCATGGTATTGCTCCAGCCAGAAGAGGGCGCTGCTGATGAGAAACGATCTGACTTCGGGCCTGCCGTAGTTGAAGATATAACTCTTCCACTGCGGATGAACCCCCCTCCTCGGATCCGGGTCCTCGTAGAGGCGGGTACCGTCGAAATAGACCAGCCCGTACTCGTTGTCAGGGAAGTGGGAGGGAACCCAGTCCAGGATCACGCCGATACCATGCCGGTGGAGACGATCGATCATGTACCGGCAGTCCTGCGGCGTTCCGTACCTGCCCGTCGGCGCGAAGTATCCGAGAGTCTGGTAGCCCCAGGAACCATAGAAGGGATGCTCGGCCAGCGGGAGAAACTCGACATGCGTAAAGCCCAGCTCTTCCACGTATTCCGCGAGTTCGCAGGCGGCTTCCCGATAGTTTTGAAACCTGCCCCCCGGATCGTTGCCCCGCCGCCAGGATCCGAGGTGGACTTCATAGACCGAAACGGGTGCATCCTGCCAGCTTTTTGCGAAGCGGTCCTGCATCCATGCCCCGTCATTCCAGGCATACGTCGTGTCCCATACGACGGAAGCGGTATGGGGAGGAGTTTCGGAGGAGAAAGCCAGCGGATCTGCCTTATCGACGCGGTAGTTCCGGTGCCTCGAGACGACATGGTATTTATACAGCACCCCGTGGCCGACACCGGGTATGAAGCCCTCCCAGATGCCCGAGCCATCCTCCCGCATCCTGAGAGGGCATGATTCAGTGTTCCACCCGTTGAAACTCCCGATCACCGAGACAGAGGCTGCATTCGGTGCCCAGACGGCGAACGCCGTGCCGGCAGCGCCCTCCACCGTAAGCGGATGGGCGCCGAGCTTCTCGTACAGCTGATAATGGCTCCCCTCACGGAAGAGGTAAATGTCGTAGTCGGTCAGGAGACCGGCCTCATATATCACGTCGCCCTGCTCCGGCATATCACTCGATCCGGTTTGATCGCGCTGCTCCCGTGGCAGGTCACGGGATATGTGCATCCAGAAGATCCCTGTACACGTTCACCATCGCCCCTGCGATGCGCTCCCAGTTAAACTCCCTCTCAACCTTCTTCCTGCCCGCTCTCCCGAAGGCCTGTATCCTGGCCGTATCGTCGATCACATAGTTGATCCCCCAGGCGATCGCTTCCGGGCGGACAGGGACCTTGATCCCGTCCACAAAATTCTCGATGTTCTCGGAGAGGCCGCCGACGTCGGTCGCGACGACGCATCGCCCGGCGCTCCACGCCTCGGCAAGCACCAGGCCGAACGGTTCGTTCCTGCTCGGAATAACCACGACATCGGCGGCGTTCAGAAGCCTCCGGTACTCGGCGTCGGATATATAACCGAGAAAACGGACGGGGAGGGAGTGCGCCGCCGCTTCCAGCTGCGCCTTCATCGTGCCGGAACCTGCGATAAGGAACTGGACATCCCAGCGTTTCCGCAGGACCAGCGGCACGGCCGAAAGGAGAAGGTCGGGGCCTTTCTGGTAGACGAGTCTGCCGACGAAGAGGACTGCCGGAGCAAGCGGGTGTATGCCGAACGTCTTCTTCACGCTCCCGGGATCGACATCCATCCTGTAGCAATCAGGTAAGATGCCGTTGTTTATCACGGTTATCTTCCAGTCAGGAACGTTATACAGCCACATCACCTCGATCATCGTGTTCTTCGAGACCGTCGTCACCCTCTTCGCGCAGTATCCGCCGTACCACTCCTTGCCTGATATTTCGCGAAACTCCCACCAATCACCGAAATTACCCCCGTTTCTACCGTACTCCGTTGAGTGGTACGTCAGCACCGTACGCCTCTCGCGAAGCAGGTGCAGCGCCTCGACGCAGTGCCAGTCATGGAAATGGATGATATCAAAGGGCGGGCGGTCGCACTTCCTGAAGTCCTCATAGAGCATCCGGCTCATGCTGCGGCAGTAGTCTACGATATTCTCACCCGCCGGCATGCAGTAGTGGTATCTGACCCCGTTGATCTCGGTCTCTCCGTCTCCCCGTGTAAAGAAATGTATCTCGTGCCCCATTCCGGCGAGCATCTCGGCAAGGTGGGTGGCGGCGGGGGCGAGGCCGCCCACCCTGACCGCATACAGCGACTCCCAGCAGAAGAAGGCTATTTTAAGAGATTCCATAGTTCACGAATCCTTGCATGTACGGCATGCTGCATCTCTTCGCGGGTCGTGCAGGCTGAAACGGCGTCGGCAAGCGCACGATCGTGGAACTGATCATGGATCCAGCGGGAGAAGTCATTCCTCGATGTATGGAACAAAAAGACATCCTCCGGAAGAAACCCGAGGATCTCTTCGAACTCATCGAGGCTGTTGGCGGAATATCCTGCCGGGCGTGCAGCCGAGGAGAAATGGAACGCCCTGTCGGGAGGCAGGCAGCGGAGCGCCATCGCCGCCTTCTCTGACTTCAATCGCGGCGCAGACCGCTCTTCTGCGTCGGAGAGTATCCTCATGAAGAGTTTGAAGGAAGCATATGCCTCTTCCTGCCGGAGATGGTGATGCGGCCTGCCGCAGGATCGCGACTTCATCGCCATTGACCGGAGGTAATCGGTCGCCTGAAGAATTCTCAAGGTCTCTCTGTCATACGATAGGTCAGCCGCCCTCTTCAGTGCCAGGATCGCGGAATGCTGCATCATGTTCATCTGCCCTCCGATACCCGCCCCCTGCACAATCGGCAGGTTGCCTGCCGGCGGGTGCCGGGCGATCCGTGAGGGATGCGCAGACCTGATGCCCCGCTCCGCGAGGGCTGCCGGCAGCGATGCCAGAAAGTCAGGTATGCCGCTCTCCCTGCGGAGATGATCGGCGAGTGCCGCATAGTCTGCATTGAGGTGAATGCAGTCGCCGGGGGCTGCGGCAAGCACGCCGGCAAACGCATCGGCGGAGAGCGGGTAGCGCTCCCGGCAGATCTGCTGAAACCGCGCCGCCAAATCGTCGGATAGCGTGCAGTTTCGAACCAATACCGGCAGATCGCCGTATGCGTAGACGAGATTGGGGTTTATATCCGGATATCCGGCGCTATCCGCCTCGATTGAGATCGCCGACAGCCCGCACCCGCGTACCGTAGAGGCGATGGATGGCGCGAGGACTGCCCCGGCATGATCAAAGACCCGGGGAGCAGCATGGAAGAGATCGCCCATCAACCGGAGATGAAGCGTGATCTGTGCGGAAAACTCCTCCGCATCGAGAAAGAGCCCGGCGATGCTGTTGTAGTACGTACGGGCGAGAACCTCTGCGTTCCTGTGGGCAGCAGTCTCGCCGATGAGATCGAGGGCGTCGGGTGCCCACCGCTCCAGCTGCTCGACCATTACACCCGATATGCTGAAGGCGCACAGCAGGCCACCATCGAGCCAGTCGAGCAGTATTTTGGTGATCGGGATGTAGCACTCGAGAGCACGCCGTCTGATCGCCTCTCTTCCCTGCGGGCTGAAGTACGCTTCTTTCGGATCGCGCCTTCCCTGCACTGACCCCTGCGCAAAGCCGGTATTGAGGCGGTATGGCTGATGAATAGAGAAGCAGAAACAGACTTCGGGCACACCGGCCATCATCCCTGTCATCGGAGGTATGTTATGGTCCGGGCATATATACTTTCACCCTGCAACAACGCTCCCTGTACTCCTGAAGAGCATTTTCGGGTGCCTGTGCCGGGCCGCAGCGGTTTGAGCAGCACTCATGCCGGCATACCCTTTCCAAACGCAACCAGAAGAAGGAACCTATGCCTGGATCATCTGCAGGACAGCAGGAGAAGCACCATAGGGAAGGGTTTATCGTGTGGCGGATGAGGCGCCCGGCGATCGGCAGGGCAATCGAATGCCCCTGAGGCGAGAGAGTCCGGATACCCCCGAATCTTCTATATCATAACCCGGCTCGATTCTCACAGGAAACGCACATGTTGCCCTGCAGGCTACAGGCGCAACTGTTGGAAGGGCGCTGCATCCTGTGCCCCGAAGCGGGGGCGAAGAGGAATTATTATTTAGCCGCCTTCATAATCTCCATCCTGGGAGGGTTCATGGAATATTCCGGAGAGTTTCCCATACTGATCATCGATGACGAGCTTCGAGCCGAAAGCGCAGAGGGCAGCATGTCGCGGGAGATCGTGCGGGAGCTGGTAAAGAGCGACTTCAGAGTCATCGAGGCGCTCACTGCGCGAGAAGGGATATCCGCATTCCTCTCCCACCCCCATGTCAGCTGCGTCATTCTCGACTGGGATCTCCCCCCGGATCCTCAGAACGGGATACTCACCCCTGCCGATATCATCACAAGGATCAGGGAGAGGAATGCACGCCTGCCCATCTTCATCTACACCAGCAAGTTTGCCATCAGCGCCCTTCCGCTCGAGATCATTACCAACATCGCCGGGTACATCTGGAAGATGGAGGATACCCCTGACTTTATTGCCGGGCACGTCAAACGGGCCGCCAGGCGCTATCTCGACGACGTGCTGCCTCCGTTCTTCCGCGGGCTTGTCGAGTACGTGGACGAGTCCCGGTACGGCTGGCACACGCCGGGGCACATGGGCGGGGTGGCCTTCCTCAAGACCCCTGCCGGGAGAATCTTCTTTCAGTTCTTCGGGGAGAATACGCTCCGCGCAGATCTCTCGGTATCGGTTCCGGAACTGGGTTCCCTGCTCCGGCATACCGGAACGGTCGGGGAGGCGGAGCGGAGGGCGGCGCAGATCTTCGGATCTGACCGGACCTACTTTGTCACCAACGGCACATCGGGCGCAAACAAGATCGTCTGGCTCGCGTGCGTGACCCCCGGCGATATCGTCCTCGTCGACAGGAACTGCCACAAGTCGGTGATGCACGCGATCATCCTGACCGGCGCGGTGCCTGTCTACCTCCTCCCGGCACGCAACGCCTTCGGCATCATCGGGCCGATCCGGAGCGGGGAACTTCGCGCGCAGGCGATCCGGGAGCGGATCCGGGACTCCCCGCTCACCGGCGGCCTATCCTCCGGCAGAGCGGTACTTGCCGCAGTCACAAACTCCACCTACGACGGCCTCTGCTACAATGTCGAGGAGCTCGGGCGGCAGCTCTCGGATCTGGTGACCTACCTCCATTTTGACGAGGCGTGGTTCGGCTATGCGAAGTTCCATCCCCTCTATGCGGGCAGATACGGGATGCATCCGCCGGCAGCAGAGGACCCCACCGTCTTTGCAACCCAGTCGACCCATAAGGTGCTTGCGGCGTTCTCGCAGGGATCCATGATCCATATCAGGCAGGGGACGAGGCCGGTTGATCACCAGCGGTTCAACGAGTCATACATGATGTTCACCTCAACCTCTCCGCAGTACTCGATCATCGCCTCTCTGGACGTGGCGGCGAAGATGATGGCCGATAGGTCGGGGAAGTTCCTGATCGAAGAGGCGCTTGAGGAGGCGATCGTCTTTCGGAAGAAGATGGTGACGGTCGGCAGGGAGATCGAGAGCGGGAGCGGCCCGGACGGACAGCACTGGTGGTTCAGGCCCTGGCAGCCGGACCGGATCAGCCTCTCGGGCAGAATGGTGCCCTTTGAGGAGGTCGACGAGGATACCCTGAAAGAATCCCCTGACTGCTGGACGCTGAAACCCGGCGACGGATGGCACGGTATTGCAGGGATTGAAGAGGAGTATATCATGCTCGATCCCATCAAGGTCACCCTGCTCACGCCGGGGATCGATGCCGAAGGAAAGATGGAGGACCGGGGAATCCCGGCGAGCATTGTTACGAAGTACCTGAGGAGCAACGGGATCGTGGTGGAGAAGACCGGCTTCTACTCGTTTCTGGTCCTCTTCACGATGGGGATCACAAAAGGGAAATCCGGGACCCTTCTTGCCGAACTCTTCAGGTTTAAAGCACTGTACGACGAGAACAGCCCTCTTTTAGAGGTATTCCCCGATCTTGTGCGGGACTACCCCGTCCGGTATGCGGGGCTCGGGCTGCAGGATCTCTGCAGTGAGATGCACGACTGCTTACGGCAGATGGATATCACCGCGGTGATATCCCGGATGTATGAGCGGCTGCCTCTCGCCGCCATGACGCCGGCGGCGGCCTATCAGCGCCTCGTCCGGGGGCAGGTTGCCGAGGTGCCGATTCGCGAGGCGGAAGGGAGGGTCTCTGCGGTGATGGTCGTCCCGTATCCCCCGGGCATTCCCATCCTGATGCCGGGCGAGGCGTGCACACGGGAGACGGAGGCGATCCTTTCATACCTTGCACACAGCGAGGACTTCGACAACAGGTATCCCGGGTTTGAGAACGAGGTGCACGGGATCGCGATGCGGGAGGAGGACTACAGGAAAACCTATTGCCTGCAGTGTATTGACGGCAATGATTGATGGATTTTCGGGCAGGCCTGAAAAGAAGAGGATACTCTTCATTATCTTCGTATTCAGGCTTTATAGTGCAGTTATACGCGGAATTATCGGCCAGACGGCCTGGAAACTTGTTGTAAATGCACGGAGCGGAAGCGCCAAAGGGGCGCTTAGTAAATGTTTTATAATCTTAATCTGAACAATAAATGTTCGCTATTGAGCAGTTCGAAGAATTCATCTGAATTCTGACTTTTCACTGGTTGTGTTGAAATGGATACAAAACGACAGACTATTCTTGTTATCGTCAGTATCGCGGCCATCCTTCTGGCGGCAGGCTGCGTCGCGTTCGGCGATGAAGAGGGAAGGCAGGGCGACACCGATACCGTCGTCATGGCGTACTCTTCCTGGGGAACGGCCATGTCGAGCACCAATGTCATGAAGCTCGTCCTTGAGGAGGCCGGATATAATGTGGAGACCGTCATGGTCGATATTGGAGTCATCTTCCTTGGCCTCTCGACGGGTGAGGTTGACTGTTTCGTTGATGCATGGCTTCCTTCGTGCCACAGCGAGTACATGAAGGCGTATGGCGACAAGATCGATATCGTCCGCTATAACATGGAAGGTACGCGCATCGGCATGGTCGTCCCCGCCTATGTAACCATCGATTCCATTGAGGAGCTCGGTGAGCATCAGGAGCGGTTTGGCGGCGAGATCATCACCATTGAACCCGGTTCGGGAACGATACGGATGACCGAGGCCGCCATTGAAGAGTACAATCTCCCCTACAAGGCCGTGGCGGGGAGCGAGGTGGCGATGCTGGCCGCACTCAAAAGGGCAATCGGAAACGACGAATGGGTGGTCATCACGGGATGGACCCCACACTGGAAATTCTCCCGCTGGGACCTCAAGTACCTCGATGATCCCAAGCTCATGTATGGCGAAGAGGAGTACATCGCCACACTCGCCCGGATGGGGCTCGCGGAGGATATGCCTGAAGTCTATGCGATTCTCGAGCGATTCCACTGGGATCCCGACGACATGAACTCGGTGATGTACGATATCGAGCACGGGATGAGCCCGGAGGATGCCGCTGCGGCATGGGTGAACGCAAACCCCGACAAAGTAAACGAGTGGCTCGGACGTGCTTAAGCCGCCCGGATTGATTGCGGGAAGCAGGAGAGGGGAATGACCTCTTCCTGCAACTCACCCGTGTATCGCGATGAACAGGTGTTTTTTAGTTATTCTGGATTGCATGCCTGTCGGGCCCAGCAATCGTCGCATGTGATGCGCATGCGGTTGAGTAAGGGTTTTATTTCCCTGCAGGGTGATGCAAGCCTGATGAGGCGAGATCTATTGAGATTTCATCTGCCGGAAATGGCGCGATAGCCGTCGGGAATCAGCACAGGAGCGCATTGAGCCGGGCTGCGAGAATTTTCGACTGCCCGGACCGGGTCGATTCTCATAGGAAACCTCATGAACCTGCGAGCAGCGCATGCGCAACCATGAAACCACATGAATCCAGGGCCACAGGCATGCAACATGAACATGGACAATGATGCCCACCACCCATGTTCATATAAAACGCCTATGAAGCCCCTGCTGGGGCTGCAGGCGCAGCGGATGAAAATCCTTGAGCGGATATCGATATCCCGGGCACTGTTTTTGCAGACTATCCCGGGAAAGTGGACCGTGGTGGCAATCGTCAGGGGGTGGGGA
>JAHKLN010000054.1 GCA_020854755.1 Methanomicrobiaceae archaeon
CCCCCTCCCGGTCCCTCCCCCGCGATGCGATGCCCAGTGGCAAGCCGTGTCAGCGATTTGACGCTGGATATTGCCCAATTCTTTACGAACGTGCGTCAGAAGACTCTGAACCATGTGAATATTCAGTCGCAGGGTACTTTTGGGATGTGCTTACAGAAACCGTGATACTCCAGATAGCTCATGGATGTTCATTCGTTGCGCCTGCAGCCCCTCATGAGGCTTCATACGCGGCTTTATATGAAGATGGGCGGTGAGCATCCCTGTCCATGCTCGTGCCGTATGCCTGTGGCCCCGGACTCATGTGGTCTTATGGGACAGCCGATGCATTCCGTGCATACAGCGCCTCGTTCCTCCGGAGCGATAGTCGGCGGGAATCCATTTGGTGGGGCGCACCGGATCCCGCTGCGTGAGTCTTACGTTGCCCATGCCGGCTCATGCCGGCCTTTTCTTTATAAAAAAAGAGTAATTTCTTGCATTTTATAAGAATGAGCAATTCTCTTCCGCAGAATAATTAGTAAGATATAAATATTGGTTATACATAATCTCCCATCGATGCCACGGATGCAGAAAGCAGTTCTTGCTCTGGCGATGGCAATTCTGGTTCTCCTGACATCAGGCTGTGCGGAGGCACCTCCGGACGGACAGCCATCCATCTGGTCGGGACTCATCCCCCCGAAACCGACCGCTGCCACGACGCCAACGGCAGAGCCCACGCCGACCTTCGTCACGCCGGCAACCCCCTATCCCACCAGTACGGGAAACGTGATGCCGCAGCCCACGTTCCGCAACCCGCCTGATTCCGGACCGGTTGCCGATCAGTACGTGCTCGTGTACGATGAGTGGCTCTCGTTTAACTCCAGCAGGACGGAGGCGTTTACATATGCGCTTGCCGTGCCGCCGATGTTCGTCGATTTCGATGTCACGCCGGAGATGGTGACGAGATCGATCGTGAAGCTCAGCTCCGACGGCAAGAAGAAGGAGACGATTGAGGTCACACATGTCAGCGAGAATTCATGGCTCGAGGTCACCGTGCGTGACCAGCGCGGATATATCATTGCGCAGGATGGTTTCGGGCGGAAGTACGATGTTGACACCAGAAAGCAGGTGTCGGTACACTCACACGGTGAGTACCTGATCGAGATCACCGGGAGCAGGATCGAGGCTCATGTGCGCGTACGCGTGGGAGGATCCGGCACTTCTCCCTGAACTGCTCCGCATCCGTCCCCCCAATTTCCCGACGGCCAGCTGCTGCTTTGATGTCAGCAGCGGCAGATGCCGGGCCGTGTGCGTGGCGTATTGTGCATGGGCAACCATTTTAAGCCGAAACGACCTATAACATAGGGGTGGGAGATGTTCTCCAATCGGTCCCGGTAGGGTAGCGGATATCCTAGGAGCCTGCGGAGCTTCTGACCCGGGTTCAAATCCCGGCCGGGACGTATTTTCTCGCTCTTCTTCGAGGCGTCAGGCGATGCTGAGCATCGCCGCATCGCGGGCGTGCCCTTCTGTCCGGAGGAAGCGCACATAGCCCCTCCCCGGGGGCTCGTAGGCGATTCCACATGAAATGCGAACAGTTTCTGAAATAGAGACCCCCTGGCGACTGACTCAATTCGCTCCTGTACACGGCTTCCCACCGGCGCTTCATCCGGAGGGAGGCAGCGTGCGGGGAGGGGGAGACCCCCTCCGTTGGGATGCTTCCTGCGGTCCACTGTCCCGGGATAGTCTGCGAAAACGGATCCGGGGATCGATATCCGCTCATGGATTTTCACATGAAAATGCGAACCGTTTATAAAATGGAAGGCTCTTATCGCTTAACTCAATTCGCTCCCGTACACGGCTTCCAACCGGCTATCCTCATGGGGGAGGCGGCATGCGGGGAGGGGGTCTCCCCCTCCCCTGTCCCCACTCCCATGGCGATTGTCCCCACGATCCACTGTACTGCGAGATCCATGAACTACAGAAACCGTGATGCTCCAGAAAACTCATGGATGTTCATCAGTTGCGCCTGTAGCCCCCATCGGGGGCTTCATGGGCGTTTTATATGAAAGTGGGTGGTGAGCAGCACCGCCCACCTTCATTCGGTATGCTTGTGGCCTCGGACTCATGTGGTTTCATCTATTGTGCCTGTGGCCGTAAAACGGCCTCATGAGCGGTTTCACATGAACGCGTGAACATCCCGCTCATGGTCATGCTGTATGCCTGTGGCCTTCGGCCCCCCGGGGATTCACGCCGTTTCATGCGAAGCCTTTGAATCCGTGCAGTCTCCCCGGTTCGGTTGCTTTCCGGCGTCTCCGTCCCGGTGGACCGTGGGGGGCATCGCTCCTCGCCCGGAGGGATGTCTCCCTGCATTCGAACTGCCGGCGGAAAGCCGTCACCGGGGCAGCCAGAACAGGGCAGCGGGGATTGTAGCTTTTGCTGCCCCTGCATCCGCCGGATACACCCGCTGTACCGGAAGGCATATCCGTCCGGCGCCACTACTGGAGGTGATCGCCATGGACTCATCCCGCACACTCCCGCACCGCCCGCCCCCCGATGCTTCATTGCGGAGGGCAGGTGCATGGTAACCGGCATCTGGCCGATGGCGGCGGTCACCATCGCCCTCTCCGCCGTGGTCTGGGGCGGGCTGGTCTACGTGCTCGCCGGGCGGGCGCCGAGGTGCCTCTGGCTGATCCTGCCCGGGCTGCCGCTCAGCGCCATCGTCAACATCGCCGTAAAAGCCCCGCTCGCCGCCGCAGTCGCAGATGCGGGAGGTGTCGATCCCCTCGTGGCCGCCGCCGCACCGCTCTGGTACCTGGCATTCCTGCTCATGCTGGCGCCGGTCACTGAAGAGGCGATCAAGGCAGCCCCGCTCGTCGCGCCGCAGCTCCGACGGTTCGCGGAGAGCAGGAGAGGCGCACTTTCTGCCGGGATGGCGCTCGGTGTCGGGTTCGGGATCGGCGAGGCGGCATACCTGGCCTACGCGGTCTCCTTAAGCCCGGTGTACGCCGATCTCCCCTGGTACCTCTTTATCGGGTTTCTGCAGGAGCGGTTCGTCGTCACCTTCATCCACGGCGCCCTGACCGCGATCGTGGTCACCGGCATGCTACGGGGCGCGGCCGGCCTGCTCGCCGGCTATCTTGCCGCCGTGCTGCTCCACGCCCTGCTGAACTCCGGAGCGCTCCTCTACCAGATCGGGCGGGCGCCGCTCTGGGGGGCGCAGGTGACGATCTTCGCCGCCCTCATCCTGCTCGTCGCGATAATCCTGCGGCTGCACCGCCGGGCGGGGGAAGAGGAGGCTTCAGCCGCCCCGGACGTCGGCGAGTGACGATCCCTCGCCGGGCTTCACCTCCCCGATGATCGAGATGTTGCCGTTTGTCTCCAGGATCACCGCCTCCACGTCATCCAGGGATGCCATGCCCTGAGCGCGGAGCGCCTGCAGGATCTCGTTCTCCGCCACCCGCTCACCGCGCATGGCGTCCCGCAGGAACTCGCCCCGGTAATAGAGCATTCTCGGTTCGTTCTTGACCATCCTTGAGACGAGGCGCGATCGCGACGATAGCCCGGAAACGACGAACTGGAGGCCGATCAGGATAACGAACGCCGCAATCCCCTCGGCAAGGGCGACGTTTGGTGAGAGGAGGATGGTCGCCAGTGTCGATCCGAGGGCCACGGTAACGATGAAGTCGAACGCGTTCATGGCAGAGAGCGTGCGTTTGCCCGAAACCCTGACGATGACCACGAGCGCGACGTACGCCAGCAGGCCGACGACGATCGTCCGCCCGATGATCTCCCATCCGCCAAAGAGCATGCCGTCGGAGAGCGGGGACATCTGCGGACTGCTACGGCGGCGGATCCTTATAGCCTTTGTGGCAAGCCGCCCCGTATCCGTACAAAAGAGGGGGTTTTAAAGGTCGGGTTTGCTCTTCAGCGCCTCGACGAGCAGCCTGATTGCCGCCTCGACGTCGCCGATGTCGACCACCTCCACCGGCGAGTGGATGTAGCGCGCCGCCACCGAGAGGGGGATGCTCGGGATCCCGCCCCGCTCCAGGTGGATGATGGTGGCATCGGTGTTGCCGCCCGTACCGACCTCGACCTGGATGGGGATGCCGTTTCGCTCCGCGGTCTCCCTGAGCCAGTCGGCCATCCTGCGATCCGCCATGAGCCCGCGGCCGCTTGCGCTCACGAGCACGAGGACCGGCCCCTTGCCCATCTCGACGCTTGCATCCTTCTTCTCAATCCCCGGATGGTCGCCGGGGATGGTGACGTCGGTGGCGATGGCGCAGTCGGGGTTGATCGAGTATGCGCTGACCTTCGCCCCTTTCAGCCCGAGCTCCTCCTGCACGGTGAAGACCCCGTAGATCGTGTGGGGCGACTCCGCCTGCCGGAGCGTCTCGATGAGGAGGGCGACGCCCACCCGGTTGTCGAGCGCCTTCCCGGTCATCCGGTTCCCGGCAAGATCGGCGGACGCAAAATCGATCGTGATCGGCGTGCCGATCTCAATGCCTGCCTCCTCCACCTCCTTTGCGCTTGCGGCGCCGATGTCGATGAACATCTCCTCGATCTTGATCTCCTTCTTCCGCTCCTCCTCTTTCAGCATGTGCGGGGGTTTCCCGCCGATGACGCCGCGGATCATGCCTTTCCTGCCGTGCAGCATGACGCGCTGGTTGTAGAGGCTCGGCCAGAACCACCCCCCGAGAGTGACGAACCTGATGAATCCCCGGTCGTCGATGTACTGCACCATCAGGCCGATCTCGTCCATATGGGCGGCGAGCATGATCGAGAACCCGTCCCCCCGTTTGACCGCGATGAGGTTGCCCATCGCGTCTTCCCGGATCTCGTCGACATGCCCTGCGATCTCGCTCTTTACGAGCTCGCGGAGGCTCCCTTCGTTCCCCGATACCCCGTGGGCATCGGATAACCGCTGCAGCAGTTCCTTCACCATTCAATCACCCACTATCGCTTCCAGTCTCTCCAGCGCCCGGGAGAGGTTCTCACGGGATGTCGCATAGCTGATCCGGGCGTAATGCGATGCGTTCGCACCGAACGCGTCGCCCGGCACGATTATCACCCCGTGCTCTATTGCTTTTTCGATCACGCTTCTCCCCATCGGGACGAAGGCATAGAATGCACCCTCCGGGATCGGGAACTCAAACCCGATCCGTCTTAAGCCCTCGTACAGGAGGTTCCTGCGCACCCAGTACTCGTTGCGCATCCGCCCGATCGCCGACTGGTCCCCGGTATAGGCCGCAACCGCGGCGTACTGGGCGATCGAGGTGGCGCACGCCTGGCAGTACTGGTGCACCTTGATGCACTGCTCCACGTGCTCCTCGGGCGCTGCGAGGTAGCCCACCCGCCACCCGGTCATGGCATAGGTCTTGCTCGCGGCGTTGATGGTGACGACGTCTTCCCCGTAGCGTGCGGCGCTGAAGTGCCGCTTTTCGTAGATGAAATGCTCGTAGACTTCGTCGCTCACGACGGTGACGCCGTGATCGTTCCCGTACTCGACCAGCGCGCGGATGCTCTCCTCGCTCTCGACGGCGCCCGTCGGGTTGGCCGGGGAGTTGAGGATGAGCACCCGGGCCCCGTCCATCATCTCCTTCGCCTTCTCGACGTCGATATGGAGGTTCGCATCCAGCGGCAGCCCGTCGGGGCGCCCCCCCGCCACCGCCGTGAGCGCGGCATAGGAGACGAACCCGGGGTCCGGAAAGAGCACCCGGTCCCCGTTCTCGACGAGTGCCTGCAGGACGATGTGGAGCGCCTCGCTCCCCCCTGCGGTCACAATGATGTTCTCCGGCGTGTAGTGCAGGCCGTTCTCCCGCTCGAGTTTGCTGCAAAGCGCGGATCGCAGTTCGATAATGCCTGCGTTCGGCGTGTATCCCGTCTTCCCTTCGCGGATCGCCTGTACCGCCGCGTCCTTGATGTGTTCTGGAGTGTCGAAATCCGGCTGCCCGATACCGAGGTTGATCGCGTCCGCTCCGCCGGCATCGAAGAGCTTTCGGATCCCGGAGACTTCTATTGACGCTACCCGGCCGGCATATCTCTGGCGTATCATCTGCAGTGTTTCTCCCCTCTCACCTATTCAATATTCGCATGCCGTCCGCGGAGCGCCTCGACGTCGGTCTGGGTGATCTCCATGAGCCGTGAGATGATTGCGTCGGCAAAGACCATGGATGTCGTCTCGAAGATGGTCCCGAGCGGCGCAAAGGATTTGTGGGCGCCCGTCATCTGGCGTATCTCAAACTCCGCGGATTCGTCGACGACATGGTCACGCTGGCTCTCGATGATCACGATGGAGTCCGCTATGCGGCCGATCCTCGACTCTTTCTTGGATGTGATGAGGCAGACGTTCGCGCCGATCCCCTTCGCGGTCTCTGCGAGATCCGCAATCGTCGTCGTCTCGCCGGATCCCGAGAAGACCACGATGAGGTCGCCGGGCCTCATCGCAGGCGTGATCGTCTCGCCCACGACATAGGACTGGAGGCCGAGATGCATGAGGCGCATCGCAAACGCCTTTGCAACCAGGCCGGACCGTCCCGCGCCGAGTATGTAGATGCGCTGGGCGTTCATGATGAGGTTCACCAGCGCATCGATCTGCTCGTCGGACATTACGTCGGCGATCGTCCGGATCTTCGTTGCCATGAGCCGCATCATGTCCTTGACCGGATGATTCGTCATTGCACCTCTATGTATTTTTCAATGGATTAGACATTCAACGTTTTGGTATCGGGCAGCGATCAGGTCTTGATGAGCCCGGCGGCGGATCGTCTCCGGCAGAGGGCCGGTGCAGGGCGGATGTGCAGAAAAGAGCCGGCAGAACGGACGCCTTCGCGCGCTGTCCGAAGAGGCCGCCCGCATCCCCGATCGGATTCTCTATAACGCTCCTGCTCTCCTGGATGACTTAATGCGGCATGATCGGGGGTATTCTTCCCGCCCCGCCCCGGGCAAAGGGTTATCTGAAATGCCCCCGCACTTCATACTGGATTATATAGATATTCCGGAGACCGGATACCGTAATTTCGGGATTTTCATGTAAAACCCCGGCACCAGGGCGTCCTGCAGGTGTCCCGGCGCCGATGGTTGAAAATTCCAGGCGGTCCGCCTCCACAGCAGCATACGGTCAGGTTCAGCGACTGCGGCGGGTACTACCATGGGCACAGCTAGATCAATGGCGGCGGAATCCGCCGACGGAGAGATTCTCGGTCTGTTTGACGATTGCGTACGGGAATGGTGCGAACGGAGTTTCGGGGGCAGGGCGGCGCTCTTCACCCCGCCGCAGAGGCTCGCGGTGCCGCTCATCCACCGCGGCAGGAACGTCCTGATCTGCTCCCCCACCGGGTCTGGAAAGACCCTTGCCGCCTTCCTTTCGATCATCGACCGCCTTTTTCTGCTCTCCCGGACGGAAGGACTGGAGAACAGCGTGTACTGCCTCTACATATCGCCGTTGAAGTCGCTTGCAAACGACATCCACCGGAACCTGATGGAGCCCCTGGACGGGATCGCGGCGATAGCGCGCGAGCGCGGTCTGGCGTTCTCCGGGATCCGGCACGCAATCCGGCATGGCGACGTATCCGCCGCAGAGAAGGCGAAGATGAGCAGGACTGCGCCGCATATCCTGAACATCACCCCCGAAACCCTCGGGATCCTCTTGAACTCCCCGAAGTTCCGGGAGAAGCTCGCGACCGTCCGCTGGGTGGTCGTCGACGAGATCCACTCGCTCGCCGGTTCGAAGCGCGGCGTCCACCTCTCCCTCAGCCTCGAGCGGCTCGAGGAGCTCGTGGGGGCGGCAGGAGGCGGGTTTACCCGGATCGGGTGCTCGGCGACGATCGAGCCGCTCTCCGAGGTCGGGCAGTTTCTCGTCGGTGCGGAGCGGGAGGTGACCCTCGTGGATACCCGGTTTGCCCGCGAGTTCGACCTGCAGCTCCTCTGCCCGGTGCCTGACCTGATCGACGCCCCGTTCGAGGAGATCCACTCCCGGCTCTACGGGATCATCCACGAGCACATACAGGCGCATACGAACACGCTCGTCTTCACGAATACGCGCAACGGTGCCGAGCGGATCCTGCACAATCTCCGGCTGCGGTATCCTGGCTTCTACACCGAAGAGAACTCGGGATGCCATCACGGCTCGATGGGGCGGGAAGGGCGGCAGGAGACGGAGAGCCGGCTCAAAGCGGGCAGCCTGAGGGTGGTCACCTCCTCCACCTCGCTCGAGCTCGGGATCGATATGCCCCACGTCGATCTCGTCCTGCAGGTCGGATCGCCGAAGTCGGTGGCGGCGCTCCTCCAGCGGATCGGCAGGGCCGGGCACCGCCTGGGCGAGGTGGTGAAGGGGCGGATCCTGGTGCTCGACCGGGACGAGCTCGTCGAGTGCGCGGTGATGCTCCGGGAGGGGAGGGAGGGGTTTGTGGACCGGATCCATATCCCGGCGGACTGCCTGGACGTCCTCGCGCAGCATCTCCTCGGCATGGCGCTTCTCTCGCCGGTCAGGCTCGAGGATGCGCTCCGGATCGTCCGGCGGTCGTACTGCTACCGCGATCTTCCCGAGGATGCGCTGATGAGCGTCGTCCGCTACCTCTCGGGGGGCTATGCCGGGCTTGCGGAGCGGCATATCTACGCAAAGATCTGGTACGATGAGGAGACTGGGACGATCGGGAAGCGGGGCAGGAACACCCGGATGATCTACTTCTTAAACTCGGGCACGATCCCCGACGAGTTCTCCTGCGACGTCCTGACCCGGGACCGGGTCTTTGTCGGGAAGCTCGACGAGAAGTACCTGGAGCGGATGAACAAGGGGGATGTCTTCGTGCTCGGCGGGCAGCGCTACCGGTGCGCCTACCGGCGGGGCGGGAAGCTCTACGTCGATCCGACGCGGGAGCGCCCGACGATTCCGAGCTGGTTCTCGGAGAAGCTCCCGCTCTCCTTCGATCTCGGGGTCAGAGTGCTTGCGTTCCGGAAGATGATGATTGGGCTGCTTGCGACGATGGAGACCGACGAGATCGTGGCGCACCTCCTCGCCCGGTATCCGATCGACGAGAACTCCGCCCGGAGCATCTGCGCGATCTTTCTGCAGCAGGTCCGCTATCTGGGGGATGACGCGATCCCGACGACGGACCGGATCGTGATCGAGGAGCAGGCGGATACCGAGAACCGGCGGCGGCTCTACTACTGCATGACGCAGTACGGCCTCCGGTTCAACGACGGGTTCTCCCGGATCGTCGCCTACCGGATCGCCCGGGAGAAGGCGAGCAACGTCATGGTCGGGATCAGCGACACCGGGTTTGCCCTCTCGCTCCCGCTGGAGCAGCAGATCGATCCGGCGGCGATCCTTGGGGCGATCAGGCCGGAGGAGTGCGAGGCGATCCTGAAGGCGGCGGTCGACAATACCAACCTCCTAAAAAGGGTCTTCCGGATCAACGCATCCCGGTCGTTTATGATCCTCCGCAACTATATGGGGCGGCGGAAGAGCGCACGCCGGCAGCAGGTGAGCGCCGATATGCTCATCTCGTTTGCCCGGCGGCTCGAGAATTTTGCCGTCCTGCGGGAGACCTACCGCGAGATCGTCGAGGACCGGTTCGAGGCGGCGAACATCAGGCAGATCGTCTCGGCCATACGGTCAAAAGAGATCGCGATCGTCACGAAGGCCGCCCCGTCGCCGAGCCCCATGGCCTTCGGGATTGCGACGCTCGGCGCGAGCGACGCCGTCTACGTGGAAGACAAGCAGTCCCTGCTCCGGGAGTTCCAGAAGCGCGTGATGAGCGCGATCGGGGGGGAGGCTGCAGCGTGAACGTCCCGGGAGAAGACGCCCTGCTCGGCCGGTTCGGGTTCTATGGAGGCGCCCTCTATATCAGGGAGCTCGGGGCATGCGTCGCTGCCGACGTCCACATCGGGCTTGAGGAGACGCTCTACTCGCAGGGCCTCCACTTTCCCCTGCACGAGGAGGCGATCCTGCAGGAGCGCTTCCGTGCGGTGATCGACCTGTTCAGGCCGTCGGTCTTCGTCCTTGCGGGAGATATCCTCCACTCGTTCGACCGCCTGGGCCGCTCGGTCAGGCAGAAGTTCTCCTCCATCCTCTCGACCCTGCAGGCCTCCTGCGAGGTCGTCCTGGTCCGGGGTTCGCACGACGTGATGCTCCCCTCCGCCGGCGCCGGGAGCCTGGAGCGGTACGATGCGGGCGGGTATACGGTGATCCACGGGGATCTCGCGGTCGAGGATCACGGGCTGCTGGTGATGGGGCACGAGCACCCGGTCATCGAGATCGAGATGGACCGGTTTCCCTGCTTTCTCTTCGGGCAGCGCCTCGTCCGCGGCGAGGACGTGATCGTCCTGCCGGCGTTCAACCCGCTCTCGCGGGGCGTGACGATCAACTATGCCCGGAGGAGCGATTTCCTCTCCCCGCTCCTCCGGAAGGCGGACTGCAGCCGGCTGCAGCCGGTGGTGGAGGCGGGCGGCGAGGTCGTCCTGCTCCCGCCCCTTGCGGCGGTCCGGCGGTTTGCGTGAGGCAGGAGGCGCGGTCCGGCAGCCGATCCGCCTTCCGCCGGGTGTTTTCGCGTACCGACACCGGAATCCGGACTGAGGCGGGCATACCCGCAGGACCGGGATCAACCGGACCACTCCGGCAGGGACCACCGATGAGCGGGGTTCAGGTATCCCGGAACAGGTTGTGCCTGGCATCCTTTCAGGCCTGCCGCACTCCCGCGCATGGTTCCCCGCCGGCCATCCGCAGAGGGGGGGCCCTCCTCACGGTCCGCTGCAGGCTCGGGCATCCCCGATGCCGTATGTATCTGCGGGCGGTGTGCCGCCCCTCCGGCGATCGTCCCGGATATTTTTCGCCGATCCGCAGAAGGGTTCGCCTGCGTGGGTTGTGCGGGTGCGGCTTTGTTTAAGCGCCTCAGAATTGGGGGGTTGATGCCGTCGAGATCCGCCGCCCCGCGCGGAGCGGAGGGCTATACCCTGCTCTTCACCCGCCCCAGCTTCTCCAGGTACTGCTGGTGGTACTCCTCGGCCCGGTAGAAGGCGGAGGCGGGGACGATCTCGGTGACGATCTCGCGCCTGTACCTGCCGGAACGCCGGAGCCGCTCCTTTGAGGCCTCCGCCGCCGCCTTCTGCTCTTCGTTGTGGTAGAAGATGGCCGAGCGGTACTGGCTGCCGATATCAAGCCCCTGCCGGTTCTTCGTCGTCGGGTTGTGGATCTTCCAGAATACCTGCAGCAGTTCGTCGTACGAGACGATCGACGGGTCGTAGACGACCTCCACCGCCTCCGCGTGCCCCGTCTGCCCGGTGCAGACGTCCTCGTATCTCGGGTTCTCTGTTGCGCCCCCGGTATACCCGACCGTCGTCGCTATGACACCTCTGACCTTCCGGAACGCCGCCTCGACGCCCCAGAAGCAGCCTGCTGCAAAAGTGGCTTTCTCTTTGGTACGGCTGTCACCCATGCATCCCCCCTTTACCGGCAGGATATTTCAAACCTCCCCTGACTACCTCCCCTTTCCCGGGTACCGGAAGATCTTCTGGTACTGGACGAGCCTGTGGAGGTGCGGGCGCGGTTTTACCGCCGGGAAGGTCCCTTCGGCGGCATGCCTGATGTCTTCTATCGTATAGAACGCCTTCGGGGCGTAGAGGTGGATCGCCTCGATGACGTCTTTTAAGTTCTTCCGCCGGATCAGGGTGAAGACGATCTTCCCCGGCCCGTCCCTGCCCTGGGCGTCGATGACCGTCAGCCCGTAGCCAGAGCCCCGCAGGAACTCGACCAGCGGGGCGGAGTCGCGCTGGGTGATGATCCGGACGAGCGTGAGCCCGACGGCGAGCCGCTCCTCCACGATGATCCCGACGTAGTTCCCTGCGGCGAAGCCGCCGGCGTAGGCGATGTAGTTGGCGACATTTGTCAGGTTGGAGAATACCTGCCCGATCGCCACGAGCCAGATCAGGATCTCGAAGAATGCGAGGGCGGGAGCGATGACCTTCATACCCCTTGAGATAAAGATGATGCGCATCGTCCCGAGCGTAACATCCGCGACCCTGGCGGTAAAGATGAGCAGCGGCAGGATCACGAGCGAGAAGAATTCAGGGCTGATCTCCGGGGTCATCGTCGGTGTATCAGCGTTGGCTGCCCGGCATTTTAAATTTATCTCATGATATAAATACGCAGGCACGAATAAAAATGCAGGCCGGGGCAGATCTCCATTTTTTGCCCCATACAAACTGCGGAAGTATATAAAAGCCCGGTGAGCGCGGGGGTGCGATCCCCCGCGGCGCCGATCACCCCGGCGGGGCGTTTCCGCGGCGGCCGCTACTTTGAGCCCTTGAGCTTCTCCATCATCTCCTCGACTTCTTCTCTCCCCTCGTCGTAGAACTCCTGCTCTTTCGGCTCGAGCTCGATCAGAAGGCGGTAGAACTCCCCGACGTGCTCCCGCTCTTCGTTCGCGACGTCGACCATGACCGCCTTTGCAATCTCGTTGTCGCTGGCCTCTGCTATCTGCATGTAGAGCTGGATGGCCTCAAACTCCGCAGCGATCGAGAAGCGGACGGCACGGATCAGCTCGTCGTGCGTCAGCTTCCGATCAAGGTTGTTCCCTGCAAAGGGATGCGCAAATTCCGGCATGCTCCCATCCTCCGGATGGGCAGACCGCAGCAGCGGTCGTGCCGGATGACCATTCCGCACGGGTGTATATATAGTGTCCGGTCACGGGAGGCCCGGGCGTCCTCGCCCGATCAGTTCTGCAGCCGATGCCCTCTGCCGCCGCACCTTCATATCCGCCCATACCTTCCGCTGCCGGTAGAGCCAGAAGTCGAGATCGAGAGGGTCGCCGGCATAAGGGACCGTGTGTCGCTCGAGGATGGCTCCTTTGAGATACCAGGGCAGGGTATCGTAGAGGGCGATGTCGTACCTTTCATCCGCGGAGGCAGTAAGGATCGCGGGTGGATCGCGGACGGATCGCTCCCCTCCTGTAACACGATACAGATGTCGATGTCCGATCGGGCGTCCGCGCGTCCTTCCACTCTCGATCCGTGGAGGAGCATGCCCCGGATGGAGGGAAGGACGCCCTCAAAGAGCCGGATGATCCCGCTCTTCACAGCAGGATCCATCTGCCGATCACCCGGGAAAATTCCCGCAGGACGCCTGTCAGCCTCTGCAGGGCAGTGCAGGCCAGGGCATCGTCCGCACCGTCGTACCCGTGCATCAGGCGGTTGCGAAGGCCGTGTGCCTCTTTCAGGCCTCTTCCCAGCTCCGAATCCAGGATACCCCGATGACCGGAACATCGATGTTGCTGTAGTCGTCGGTTGCAGATGAGGAGAGCGTTCGCCCTGCCATCGCGCAGGTATCCGCCATTGCATCCGCTGCTTCCCGGAACTCTTTGTAGATGGCGTTGCGCAGGATCCGGTCGGCCAGGATGGTGTCGGAGAGGTGCATCTCAATGCAATCGATCAGGAGTTCGAGTCTCTGCATCATTCTCTCTGCGGCGTCCGGGGCTGCCATCCCTGAATGCTCTTTCTTTCCATGGTTTAAGAGGGTTTGCCGCTTTGGTGCGCCTCCCGATCGACCGGACAATCCCGCTCCTTACCGCACGAGCCAAGCCAGCACGGCGGCCGAGAAGTCGCGCAGGCTCCCTGCGAGCCGGAAGAGCGCCGCGTCCTCTGCATCGCAGCCCTGCCCGGCGGCGAGCCGCTGTGCGAGCCGGTCCGCCTCTTTCAGCCGGCTTCCCGTCCTCCTGTCAAGCACCCCCTTTGCCACCAGGAAGTCGATGTTGGCGGCGTTCCCTGCCGCAGGCGATCGCATCCGCATCCGGGCGAGCGCGCTGGCCTCGGCCATCGCCCCGGCGGCCTCGCAGAACTCCCGGTAGAGCGCCTGCCGCGGTACCGCACCGCCCGCCGTGCCGGTGGCGCGGTAGAGTTCGATGTACTCGACGCTGTCCATCAACCGCTCGAGCCTCTGCACGATGATCTCGGCGATGGCGATGTCGTGGCGCACCATCGGGATATTCTCTCCCCCGGCGGTATATGAGTGTATGCCCGGGCGGATCCGCCGGCGATGCCGGGAGGCCTCGTGCGCAATGCACGATGCATCGGGGTTGCCGGCGGCAACGGCCTTCGCCTGCCCGATGAGATCGCACGAATCTCCTGCCTGCGTGCGCCACCTTGGATGCCGCTCTCGGATGCCTCGAGGGCCATGGCATTGCGTGGGGATGAACAGCACCCTCCCGCGCCCAACAATTGCGATGCCTCTCCATCCTATATCCGTGATGCGGATGCTGCCCGGGACGGTTCACCGGAGACGAACCGCCGTGCGCCGGGGATGGCCAGAGGCGCACAGCCGCAAACATGCGCCCGGGATGACGGCCGCTGCGGCCTCCTGCGGGTCCCGGGAGGTGCGGACAGGGGTTGATTTGGCATGCTGCACCGGCACCCGGGCGCTGCCTTACGGCCTGTCGATCAGGGTCTCCTGAAGGTTCACGATCTCCTCCTCGACCTCCTGCCTGCCCTGGTTATAGAACTGCTGCTCGTCGGGATCGAGCTCCATCAGGAGCCGGTAGAATTCGCCGGCATGCACCCTCTCCTCGTCTGCGACGTCCTTTAATACCTCTTTTGCAAGCTGGTTGTCGGTCGCCTCCACCAGCTGCATATACAGCTGGATGGCCTCGAACTCTGCGGCGATGACGTAGCGGATTGCCCGGACGAGCTCATCATCAGATATCTTCCGGCCGAGGCTGTTCCCGGCGAATGGGTTTGCGAATTCCGGCATGAAGTACACCTCCACTGTCTGCGGGGCATCAGGGATGCCCACAGAGGAATGTTCTTTCCATGGTTTAAATATATTTCTATATTTGAGCGCCGCGGGGCGGGATCACAGGCCGCCGGTGATGGAGGGGGATGCTTTCGAAGGATATATCGTGCCGCTGCGACCAGTACTTTTCATCGGGAAGGGATCAGTGACCGACGCCGGCGATAACGGGACGATCCGGGTGCTCTACGTGGATGACGAGCGGGAGCTGCTCGAGATAGCCCGGGCCTTCCTCGAACGGAACGGTGATTTCTGCGTCGATCTCTGCGACAGCCCGCGGCATGCCCTCGATGCCGCCCTCTCCGGGGGCTACGATGCGATCGTCTCCGACTACCAGATGCTGGAGATGAACGGCATCGAGTTCCTGAAGGCATTCAGATCAGAGGACGGCACAACCCCGTTCATCATCTTCACCGGCAGGGGGCGGGAGGAGGTGGTGATCGAGGCGCTGAACTCCGGCGCGGACTTCTACCTCCAGAAGGGCGGCGATCCCCGGGTGCAGTTTGCCGAGCTGGCGCACAAGATCCGGCAGGCGGTGAGCAGGCAGCGGTCGGTTGCGGCGCTTGCGCGGAGGCTCGAGATCGAGGCGGAGATCGCCGCCATTGCGTCCCGGTTTGTCAGGATGGAGGATACCGACGCCGCGATCGACGCGATGCTCGATCAGATCGGCCACCTCTCCGGCGCCGACCGCACCTACCTCTTCCGTATCCGCGACGGCGGCGCGATGCTCGACAACACCCACGAGTGGTGCGCACCGGGTGTCCGCCCGGAGATCGACGGCCTCCAGGGTATCCCTGCAGAGAGCGTCGCATGGTGGATGGCGACGCTCCGGGCGGGAAAACCGATCCATATCCTTGATGTCTCCGCCCTGCCGCCCGAAGCGGCGACCGAGAAGGAGATCCTGGAGCGGCAGTCGATCCGGTCGCTCCTGGTCGTGCCGGTCACGGTCTCCGGGTCGCTCGTCGGGTTCATGGGGCTTGACAACGTGACCCGTACCGGCGAGTGGTCGGAGAGCGATCTTTCGATGATCACGAGCGCCGCAGACATCGTGGGGCACGCCCTCGGGCGCAGGTGGGCGGAGGAGAAGCTTGCGCGGGCGCTCGCCGACAGTGCGGCGCTCGAGGAGGAGCTGCGGGAGAGCGAGGCGAGGTACCGGACGCTCTTTGATGCCGCCGGCGATGCGATCTTCGTCCACGATCTCGAGGGGAGGCTGCTGGATGCAAACAGCGTCGCGGTTGATCGGATGGGCTATTCCCGGGACAGGCTCCGTTCGATGACGCTCTCCGAGATCACCGCCCCGGAGTGCGCCGATCTCGTCGCCGGGCAGAACCGCCGCCTGCTTGTGTCCGGGCGGACGGTCTTTAAGACCGTCCACATAACAGGGGGCGGCAGCCGCATCCCGGTCGAGGTCTCCTCGACCCTGCTGCAGTGCGGCGGGAGGCCTGCCGCGATCAGCGTCGCCCGCGACATCACCAAACGCAGACGGGCGGAGCAGGCGCTCCGGGAGGCGAACACCAAGCTGAACCTGATGAGCGAGCTCACCCGGCACGATATCTTAAACCAGCTGACGATCCTGCTCGGCCACCTGGGCATGGCGCTCGAGACCGTCACCGATCCCGATCTGCTCGCCATCCTTGCACGGATCGAGGCGCCCGCCCGGGCGATCCGGCGGCAGATCGAGTTCACCCGCCACTACACGGATCTCGGCGTCCGGGCGCCGGAGTGGCAGGATGTCGCGGAGACGATCTTTAGGTCCGCCGGAGGAGCGCTTCCGATCCATATGGATGTGGCGGGGCTGTCGATCTACGCCGATCCCCTGCTCGGTGCGGTCTTTTCCAACCTGATGGACAACTCGGTCCGGCACGGGGAGTCGGCGACCGCGGTCCGGGTGCACCACCGGGTGAAGGAGGGCGGGGATCTGACGATCTTCTGGGAGGACGACGGGATCGGTATTGCGGCCGAGGAGAAGGAGCGGATATTCGCCCGCGGTGCCGGGATGAACACCGGGCTCGGGCTCTTTCTGATCCGCGAGATCCTGGGGATCACCGGGATCGCGATCCGCGAGGCGGGCGAGCCCGGCCGCGGGGCGCAGTTTGTGCTCCTGGTGCCCGCCGGGGCGTTCCGGACGGCCTCGGCCTGACCGGCCGCCTGCCGTCAGGCCTCCTCGCCCTGCTCGTAGAAGTGCTTCCGCAGGAACTCACGGATCTTGCCGGAGACCAGCCACCGCCAGTCGAGCCGGGTGATGATCTCGTTGATCTCCCACGCCTGCTCGGTGATCCGCTCGTCGATCTCGGTGCCGCCCATCTCGGCGAGCGCGATGATCACGGTGAGCGGGTTTCGGATCTGGTCGTTCAGGATGGCCATGTGCTCGATGTTCTCCTCGATCTGCCGGAGCGCCTCCATCTGCACCTGCTCCACCTCCTTCTTCCGGGTGATGTCGCGGGCGGTGCAGAGGGTGATCCGCTCCCCGCCGATGACGGTCGAGGAGAGGGCGATCTCGACGGAGATGCGGCTGCCGTCCTTCCTGATGATCGCAACCTCCCGCGCCTCTCCGGGTTTTCTCTCCTCTCTCCTCACCCCGTCCAGCAGGCAGAGCTCCCGCAGCCGCCGCCCGGAAAGCTCGCGCCTGTCGTACCCGGTAAGCACTTCTGCGGCATTGTTGGCGTCGACGATCCTGCCGCCGGGGCCGAGCTGGAAGAGGGCGATCGGCAGGAAGTTGATGACGGCTGCGAGCCGCTGCTCCGATGCCCTGAGGGCCTCTTCGGTGCTGCGGTGCTCGATCAGCCACGCGATCCCGGCAAGCAGGCTTCTCTCTTCCGGCAGAAACGGGATATCCTCGCGGTAGCAGACTTCTATCGCGCCTGCGTGCCCCCCGTTGACCTTCAGCGCCCGCTCGAGCCGCCAGGGGGTCAGGACATATCCCCGGGTGCAGCAGGCCGCATCCCCGCAGGCAATCCGGACCGAGGCAAGGCCGGGGTACTGCATCGAGTGCCTGACGAGCTCCGCCGTCCTCTGCAGGATGTCGCCGACCGGCATCCCGTGCTCACCGACCAGGGAGGAGACGGCATAGATGCAGCTCAGCTCCTTTGCCCGCTCGTCGAGGGCGCTGATGCATCGATCCGCCGCCTGTGCCCCGGGCTTTCGTCCTCGTGCGCCTGCACCCGCACCAGTTCTCCGGCTTTCGGAGGCAGGGGCGTCCTCATTGACCAGGATCGCACCTCCCAGGACAGCCTCTCTTGCCCGCCGGGCGGTCCCGGGGAATCGCCTGCCGATGCTCCTCCGGCACTCCCGATGGCGCGACGTACGTGTCAGGATACGGCAGGCGGGCGCTCCGGCATGCCGCCGGGCCGCTATCGCTCCTCCGAACTGCGCGACACCCGGGATCAAGCATATTATGTTGATTTAATCATAGTGATATATATTATTTGTGTGTTATATTTCGGGGCAGCATCGTTTTTTCAAGGATATTATTACTATTTGCAGGCTTATTGCGCCATCGTCATCATGTATGCACTGCGCCGAAAGGATGGGGTGCCGGGAAGCGGCAGCACTGCAGGGCGGATGGCAGGCGCTGCCCCTCGCCGGATCCGCGCTGCGGCGGGTGGAAACCGGGCGGGCTGATTGAGGATCCCCGGGAGTCGCTGATCGAGGTCGATGCATGACGAAACTTCCTCTGCCAACGTCCGATACAGTCATCAGGACATATCCGCACCGATTGCTCTGCCTTCCATGACCGCGATCAGAGCGCAGCAGTCACTATCCCGAAGATCCGCCCTGCACGCACAGCATCATGTCGGAACTGCAGGTGCAGCACGCGCCGGCAAGCCTGATGCTCCAACCCATGCAACCCATCGTCACATATCCCGGGATCCGGACGAAGACCCATCCCTGGTCTCTTTTGCTATCAGGTCGCCCCTGAGAGCCTGTATCGCAGACCTGAGCGGAGGGATGTCGTTGTTGATCGTCGTCCAGATGATTGCCCGGTTGACTCCAAAATAGGCATGGATCAGTTTGTCACGCATACCGGCCATCTCACCCAGGGGGAGCGAAGGATACTGCTCCCTGATCTCTTCCGGGATGCACTTGCCCGCCTCACCGACCACTTCCAGGGCTCGTATGACTGCATAGACGGTCCTGTCATCCCCGGAAAACTGCTCAAACGACATGCCTCTGGTGAATATATCGATCTTGTCGGCGGCATCAAGGATATCATCAAGACTAATCGAGAGCGGTTCGCGGGGTCTTCATATGTACAGGACCTCGCTCAGGATACGGCGGCCGATATGGGGCTTGAGGGCGCTCTTTTCGACCAGATCCACCTTTCTTCCGAGAATTTCTGACAGGTGCCGCCCGACGCCTCGAGAAACCTAAAAGATCCCCGGTACCTTTGAGAACTCGACCAGGATATCCACGTCGCCTGCCTGGTGCTCCTCACCCCGCCGGCACGAGCCGAATATGCCGATAGATCTGATATGGTAGGCCTCCTCCAGGTATGCCTTCTCCCCCCGGAGAATACCGATGATCCGTTTGGCTTCTTCCTCGGGCTGTGTGGCAACCGAATCCATTCCTGATCGATCCATGTGTCTTCCTTGCCAGTATAGATTCCCTCGGGCGCACCGGATTCCCGGATATGCTCCGGGGTGCGGGCGGACGGCAGCATTCAGTGCTTCCGGTAGATGCTGCTCCGGTCCCCGATCTCGATCACAACAATCACCATGGTATCGTCCTCGATGATCAGGATCACGCGGTAGTGCCCCACCCGGAGAGAAGAGAGCGGGAGATCCCGGACTTCCTTCAGTTTCCTGAGCCGCCGTCCCGGCTGCGCTTCCCCGGCAAGCGCAGAGAGTTCATCCCTGATGCGTATTTTGTCGGGTTTATTGAGGTGAGAAAAATCACGTTCAGCCCGGGGAGCGATGTGGCCGCCAGTTCATTGCAGGCCCTGCTCCCGGACGACCTCGTCAAACGGGCGGCACCGACCGGCCCGGATATCGGCAACGGCCTCCTCGATCTTCTGCAGCGTCTCCTCGCTTAAGGATTCCGGGTCATAGGCTGGATCAAGGGGACGGTTCAGCGCCTCGTCGTAGGTCTCCCGAGGATGCACCTTAAGGGCGTCCAGACGGGCTTTGGTCTCCGGCTGTAGTTGAATCGTTGTAACCATAGACTCCTATAGGCTATTATGGAATACGTAGCCTGCTCCCCGGCTCTCACCCGGCATATCCTTAACTCACCAGGTGAGGCCGGTATCTCCGATGCTGCCAGAAGAGCCCCCCCGGGGCGATGCCAGGGCGCTCCGGCTCACCCCGGAGCCGCTGCTGCCGCGCTGCAGTGAAAACCTGCGGCGGGGGGCTGCCTGAGTGCGGTGCGGTTCAGGCGCAGGTGCACACGACCATCCGCACCCTTGAGTATATTGTTGAGTCTTTGGTAGTATACTTTTATCACAACAACTCTTCGTTGACCGGGAGAGCGAACTCTGGAGAGGCGGAGAAGGAGCACGGCAGAGGTCGCTGGAGTGGTGGCTAAATACGCTGGAGTAGCGGTGAATGTGCTATCTTAATTTGCTTTGGAATAAAATATTAAAAATCGATGAAGGCTCTCAAAAGCGTGATCAAGAAAAAAGTGTATTTTACGTTCTTGATGTGCTGCCTGATCGTCTTTGATACCATTATCGTCGGGTGCCTCTTCTTAGGGGTTTGGGCTCTGGAGCGATTGGCAAAGTTGCTGGGAATACATTCATGGGGATTCTTCGTAACAATCAGTCATATTTCTGAGATCGGGCTGATCGTCCTCTACGTGATATTTGTGATCATGTCGATTATTATATCAGTAGTCTTTTTAAAGGAAGAGATAACAAAGATGATTGAGGAGGTGTGAGTAGTGTCAACGGTGGCTAAAAAGCCCGGATTTCTGTTGAGCATGATCATAACGTTCGTTTATCTATGGATGGTGTTCATGTTCGGCGTAATGATTGCTTACCTGTACAGCTTGATCTTGCCGACCGACTTCACCACACTTGCAGGAACTGCTGTGGCAGCAGTGATCTTTGCCTTTGTAGCGATCCTTGATCTGGGGCTGCTCACACTGAAAAAGATCACTCCTGCCGTCGTGCTCATGGTCATCGCGATATCCCCATTCCTGGGCATTTATCGCCTGATGAGGAATACAGACTTACTGGTCGTCGATAAAAATACACCTGACAGGATAGCGAATTACGTTTTTGTCAAGAGACTGTTTGCCTTTGGATAAGACCATTCACTTTTCAATCCGGATTAACGGATTTAAGTCTCTAATAAGTCTCTAAAGTCTCTACGATCTCTCTTCCTGCCTGGCGTCTTTGATGGCACGATCCGCAAGGCGATTGCGGGAGAACGCCCGGACAGGTTGGCGCAACGCGCAACGCGCAACGCTGAAACTCATTTGTTCGGACAGTCCACGGGCAGGCGCCCGTAGTCATTCGAAATAATCGGAGTCAACCCGGTGCACGACGTACCGCGACTCCTCGGTCACCCCGACGGCATGCTCGATCATCAGCTCCGACAGCCGCGTGCCGTCGATGAGCACGATCTTCTTCTCGATCTGCGTCACGTATGCCTCGGCGTTCGCGCTGAACGTCGATGTGGTGATGAACACCCCCTTCCGTGCCCGCTTCCCCTCAAGGCTCCCGACGAACTGCTGGATCTCCCTCCGGCCCACGGGATTCTGCCATCGCTTCGCCTGGATGTAGATTGCATCCAGACCGAGCCTGTCCTCCTTGATGATCCCGTCGATCCCCTCATCCCCGCTCCTGCCGATTGCCTGCCCGGCATCACGCCGTGACCCGCCGTATCCCATGGCAACCAGCAGATCGACGACCAGCCGTTCAAAGAACTCGGGCGATGATTTCATGATCCGATCCAGCAGTTCCTGCGCCAGCTCCTGCTTGATCGTCTCATAACTGCGTTCCAGCAGCTCTTCAGGTGTCAGGGTATCGTCTTCGCCACCCGTCTCGGGCTTGTCCTTCTTATCGGGACGGTATCTCTTGAATTCAATAAATTCCGGGAACTGCTCTAAAAACGTCCTGTTGATCTCACCGGGGTTGCGCGACAGTACCGCCAGTCCTCGATCGGTTATCCGGTATCTTCCGCGTGACAATCGATCGACCAGACCGGCTTTCATCATGTACGTGATCGACCATCCGACGCGGTTGTTCAGTGTATATTGCTTTCCGCTTGGAAGCAGCTCGGCTCGATCCTTCTCGCTGATATTCATATGATCGGCAACATAGGAGGTGATCTCCTGCCGGCTGTGCTCGTCTTTATCGCCGAGATGCCTGAGCACGGGAAGCATAAATGCCTCAAAATCCGGAACTGCCATTCTGACCCCCGTTCAGCATATCATTCAGTTCATATACCGGGGTCGCCTAATACGTTTCTATCGGGCCTTCGGCGTCCGTCCAGACTAATATGAAGTTCCCGCGGGAATACTCTTCATTGAACTGTTCTGCACGGCCTTCTGTTTGCGACTAGCATCTCCGTCCGATCTTTATTGATCCGGATCCCAAAGGCTCTGCACTCATACAGGACAATGCACAGTCCCACACAAATCACCCGCTCCCCCTGTACTTGACCGGGTCTATTCGGGATGTAACTC
>JAHKLN010000100.1 GCA_020854755.1 Methanomicrobiaceae archaeon
CCCCTCCCCGGAGACCCCTCCCCCAGTCAGGATAGCCTGAGGAAAGCCGTGTACGGAGGCGTGAAAAATTGAGCGATATAAACCTTCCATATCACAAACAGGCTTGATTTTCATAGGAAACGCCCATGAAGCCCCGGAAAGGGGCTGCAGGCGCAATGGATAAAAATCCATGAGCGGATATCGATCCCGAATCGGATTTTCTCTGACTGTCCCGGGAGAGTGGGGGTCTCCTCCATGAGGATGGCCGGTATTGAGTCGAGCAGCGAGAGCCTCACGTTTACAGGTGGCGGCTCGACTTTCATGGGAATATCGGATGAAAGGACATCCATTAAAGAACCCGGACCCTAATTCCGATCCGCCGGCCAATGCATCTTATGTTGCCGATGCCAAAACGGGAGCGCTTCCCCGTGAATTGATCCGGCTGATGCTTCCGATATGCTCGTGCATGCGGCAGTATCGCCCCCCGGCCCTCCAGATTGAGCATTGCGCATGCAATACCTATTTATAATGCCCGATTCCTATAGTGCTTGAGGTATGAGGATGAAACGCGGTATCCGGATGCTATCGGCTCTTCTGCTGGGGGCGCTCTTTATCGTGCCCGCCGGCGCATTCAGCGCGGATTCGCTTGAAATTTCTATTGAAGAGACCGGAGACGCGGCGATCACGTTCACATATTCGCTCAATGTCATCGAACGCTGGGCTGTATTCCTGCAGATTGCCAGGCCTGAGCTGGAACTGAAGAGTGCAATCGAGTCTTTTTCCGGAAAAGCGGTTGATGTGGCCTCGGTAGAAAAAGGGTCGGCGCAGTTTTCGGTCAGCAGGTTTGCCCGGGCCATACGGGCAGACGGTGAGACGCAGTATGAGACACCGGCACTTGACCTGACTGCTGCCGACGGGCAGCTTGAGAGATACTGGTTTGCACCGCTTGTCCGCCCGGACTTCTCCCCCGAACTGACGACGATCAGGTTCCCTGACGGACATACGGAGACCTTCAGCGACCAGAGCGCAATCCCCGCCCTGTCCCATGGGATCGCGTGAACTTTTTTTTTGCGCTGCCGTCAGCCCAGCACCGCCTGGACGAGCAGTGCGGCCGCGAGCGTCACCATGCCGGCGATAAAGAGCGGGAGCGTATAGTGCCGGACAACCGATGAAAACCCGTCGCCGGTCGTCCGCTTGATCAGCCAGAAGAAGGGATCGCTGACGTAGGAGAACGAAAATGCCCCGGCGCAGATCATGAGCGCCGTTGCTGCCGGGTTGAGAGCAGATACGGCGCCGGAAGCGCCCAGGATCGTTGACGTCACCGCCGCAGTGACGACCCGTGAGCCCTGTGCGGCCTGAACGAGTGCGGCGACCACAAAGGGAAGAAGTATCTCCGGCATCACGGGGAGGGCCAGTGCATACACTTCCGACGGGAACGCGCTTGCCGCAATCACCGCCCCGAAAGCGCCGGCACCGGAGAGATCGAAGATGATGATGCCGGCATTCTTCGTCCCCTTTGCAAGCGCACGCAGGCGAACCTCCCCCGTGACACCTGCCAGCGCAGCGATCAGGGCTGCAAGGAGCGCAATGTTGATGTCTCCGAGGAGATCGAACGCGGGCAGGGCGGCCCCTGCCGCCAGTACCAGCAGGAGCACGGCAAACGGCGCCCATGCACGCAGGCGCTCCTGCGCCGGCGCTTCGGCCGGGGGTGCGGTATCGCCCTCCTCCGGGGGAGGAAGGCGGCGGCGCGAGGCAAGGAGGAGCGCGGCGAGGAGGGCGAGAGCGATCGGCAGGGTAACGACGTCGATTCTCCACGGATCCCCGGGGTAGAAGTTCAGCGTGGAAAGGATCGAGTGCATAACCGGCGAGGGGTAGAGCAGCACGAACGAGAGGCTGCCGCCGACGGCCAGGACGTAGAGGAGCTGCCTGACACCGCTCCCGCCGGATCGCAGATGTGCGACGATCGGGGAGAGGATGACAAACGAGGTGATGCTGCACATCAGCGGGACGGAGAGGAGAAACCCGGCCAGACCCGAGGTATGGAGGGGACGCCCCGCCACCCTCGTGATATCGGCAACGATGATCTCAATCAGGCGGCTCTCCCGCAGCACCTGCGCTATTACGGCACCCGAGAAGATCACGATACCGAGAATACCAAAGAGCCTCCCCGCCCCTCCGGTGATCGCGGGCATGAAGACTCCGGCAGGCATACCCGAGAGTGCTCCAAAGAGGATCGATGCGCCGACGAGGGTGAGAAACGGCGGCAGGTGATACCTGACCGCAGCGACGGTGATCAGGACGAGGCAGACGGCGAAGGGGAGCAGGGTGTCCATCGGCTGTTCCTCCGGTTTAACACCTCGAAATTGCGGTTATCGCAGCGATCATTCCTCATCCCGCCGGGCATGCTTCGCACGGGCGGCCGCCCGCAGCCGGGCCTCTGCAACCGCATGATATGCCGGATCGATCTCAAACCCGATGTACCGTACACCGAGGCTGACACAGGCGAGCGCCGTGCTGCCGATGCCCATGAACGGGTCAAGGACAAGCGTCTCCGGGGTGAAGCCGTGGAGCCTGATGCACATCTCGGGAAGCCTTTCCGGAAAGGTCGTGGGGTGCGGCCGGGACGAGCGGATCGTGCGGTAGGGTATGAACCAGGTGTTTCCCCGGTCGCGGATGTCGCGATCCGCCCGCTTCCATCGTCCGATATTGCTCTTATCCTGGTAGCGAACGCCGACGCCCAGTTTATCGAGCGCCACTCTGCCGTGTTTTGTGAGGTGATAGATATACTCGTGGCACTGGCTCAGAAAGCGGGGGCTGTTCACCGGCTGGTAATGGCCGACCGCGATATCGGCGAGGATATGGTCGTAGGCGCCCATGTCCGACCGCTCGATCGCGATCGATTTGATCCAGTGGATCACGTTCTGGAGCTCGTAGTATTCCCGGAACTGCTGGATCACGTCGAAGGGCAGCCAGGGATCGCTCGCCTTTCCCCCCAGGTTCAGGAAGAATGAACCATCTTCCTTCAGCACGCGCCGGGACTCGGCGGCGATCCGCTCCAGCCAGCGGAGATACGTTTCCCGGGGCTGCCGGTCGTTGTACTGGCTGTAGTCCTTCCCGATGTTATAGGGGGGCGAGGTGACGATGATGTCGACCACCCCGTCCCCCATCCGCCGCATCCCCTCCAGGCAGTCCATGATATGGATGGTGTTCCCGGGAAGCCCTGATGTATCCCGGTTGCTGTCGCAGGTACGCTCTGCCGATCCGCCCGACACGATCTATCACAGGAATATATGGAGACGCTTCCCAATAAGGTAAACGAAAGGTCTCTCTGAAATTCAGGCGCGAACCATCCGCTCCGGCGCATCGAACGCCGGACCGATCGCAGATCAGGCCGCGGCGCTTCGATGCGCAGGATGGCTCTTGTGCGAGGCGGGAGATCAGCGGGCATCCGCCCTGTTGATCACCAGCATCTTCATCTCCGTCATCTCCTCGATGGCATACCGCGGCCCCTCGCGCCCGAGCCCCGAGCCCTTCACCCCGCCGTAGGGCATATGATCCATCCGCAAGGTGGGAATGTCGTTGACGATGAGCGCTCCCGCCTCGCAGTCATCGAAGGCAGAGAGGATATGCTCGATATCCCGGGTGAATATCCCCATCTGGAGGCCGTACTCCGATTCGTTCGCCATCCCGATCGCATCCTCGATCTCGTCATACGGCGTCACCGAGATCACCGGGGCGAAGATCTCGGCGGTGTTCACCCGCATATCAGGGGTCGTCTCCGCAAGCACCGTCGGTGCAAAGAGCGTGCCATCGCACGTGCCGCCGGCAAGCACATTCGCCCCGCCGGCAACCGCCTCCCGCACCATCTCCATTGCAGCCGACGCCGCTTCTGGCGAGATCATCGGCCCGATCCCTGCCGACGGATCCCGGGGATCTCCGGCGCGCAGGGCCTGTGCGCCTGCAACGATCCGCCCGAGCGCCTCGTCATAGACGGACCGGTGGAGGAAGACCCGCTGGACCGAGATGCAGATCTGCCCGGCGTTCGCAAAGCCGCCGTTCACGATCCTGGCCGCTGCAAAGGCGGGATCGGCATCGGCATGGACGATCACCGCTGCGTTCCCCCCGAGCTCGAGCCCGACCCTTTTGCGTCCGGCGATCGCTTTCAGGTGCCAGCCGACCGCAGGGCTGCCGGTAAAAGAGAGGTAGGCGATCCTTGGATCGGCAGCGAGTCTCTCTGCCCGGGCGGCCGTGCAGGGCACCACGCTGATCGCCTCGGGAGGGATGCCGGCATCAAGGGCCATCTCGCCGAGAAGCAGGGAGGAGAGCGGGGTCTTCGTGGAGGGGCGGAGGATGAAGGCGTTTCCGGCGGCAAACGCCGGACCGAGCTTGTGGCAGGCGAGGTTGAACGGAAAATTGAACGGGGTGATCCCGAGCACGACGCCGAGCGGGAAGCGCCTGACGTACCCGGTATACCCCTCCCCTGCGGGCGTCCAGTCGAGCGGGAGGATCTCTCCGCCCGTCCTCTTTGCCTCCTCTGCCGATATCCTGATCGTCTCCATGGCGCGCTGGACCTCCGCCTCTGCAAGAGGCCTGGCCTTCCCTGCTTCGAGGACGATTGCTGCGGCCAGCTCGTCGCTTCGCCTGCCGATCTCTCCGGCAAGAGCGGAGAGGATGGAAGCGCGGCGGTGAGCGGGGAGCGCCCGGGTAACGGAAAACCCCGCCGTCGCACGCAGAACGCTATCCTCGATATCGGCATCGGCGGCAAGGCAGACGCGGCCGATGGCTGTACTGTCATAGGGAAAGCGTATGTCGGCGCACTCGCCGCTCATCCGCCATTCGCCGCCGACAAGAAACGGACGCGGTTCGTTCATACAGGAAGATGGAGGGAGAAGAGATAAAGTAGTTTCAGGGGACCGCGTCCCGGCAGACGCCCCCCTCTGCCCGGCGGCGTTACGGGTGCAGGTGCAGGTCAGATATGCAGGGGAATGTCGGTCCTGAAGGACGAGATGGCGATGCCGGGTATATCCACCCGCAGGCCGTTTCCTATATCCTCTATGGCAACGGCATCTGCGGCGCTGCAGAAGGTGAGGATGTGAATCTTCACGAACCGGTATCCCACGAGATCGCCGTAATGGACGATCTGCGCTGCTAGTCTGTTAAAATCAGCCATATCCCTCTCCGGCGCCCCGGAACGCGCAATCGACTCCAGCAGCGATACGACACGCTTGATCCTCCGGGTGATCTCCCCTGCATTCACAGGCCTGGCGGCGACCCCGTGCTCCGGTTGCATCTCCACCCCCTTCTCGAACTGCTCGTAGAGATCCAGGATCTCACCGGTGATCCGGCCTATCTCCTCCTTCATCCGGAGAAGCATGATCCGCTCGTCATCAGACTCCATACTCAATCCAGTCTTATGTACCTGGATGTCCTGCATATTTAATCATTGAGAAATTGCCGGCTTTGGCATCGCCCGATCACGGAAAACAAGAGGATACCCTGCTTCCTCAGGGATGCCCGTTCACCCGTAGGGTGCGTTCCCGGGAGCGAAACGGCGACGCGCGGGGCGGTGGCCGTTCCCGTTCGTTCACCGGGTTTCAGGGCGGTTGCCCGGGCAGGGGAATTATCAGGGGTTTTGCAGCGCAAACGTCCCGCCGGATGCGGGTTTAATCATACGCGAGCCGGGTTCTCTCATCCGCAAGAGTCGGTGCAATCATATCTTTCCACTTATCCGAATCCCATGAGCCGAGATTCTGGTGGGTTGTGTAGTATTTCTGGGGGATCGGGTGTGTGCCGACTACCACGTCCATCCCGTATTTCTCCCTGATAAACCGGTGAAAATAGGAGATCCGCGGACAGGGAGGATAGCCAACGACCATGCCGGTGGCAAGATGGATGACGTCGGCTCCGTTGTTCTTCATCTCCTGCGGCACATACTCGACATTCCCACCGGGGCAGCCGTTGCAGGTCGCAAACCCGACAAGTTCGACGTCTTTTCCTCTGTACCGTTCAAACGCGCCTTCACGGTTGCGAAGAGCCTTCAGGCACTTGCCCCCGGCGCAGGTCCGGTACCGGTCGCAGATGATGATGCCCAGTTTGATAGTGTCGCCCATGGCCAAATCTCCGATATACAATCTCCAGATGATAGGTATGTCATTCACGAGAGAAATATGCTCTGCCGGGCGAAGCAGGAAACATGTTTCTTCGGCCGGGTTTTCTGTTCACCACTGCTGTACCCGGGCGCGCATCTCCACCTCTCACAGCAATTAGTGCTCCATAATGGCGTAAATATCTTAACAGAGGCCTGGCTATCGGAATCATATGGCTTTACGATCAGGTGCGGCCGGTGCCCGGCAACGAGATCAAAAAGTGCGCGTGGGGGGAGGAGAACGTCCGAAAACCTAAACGGATTCAAATCTGCCGTTATTAAGCCCAGGCAGTGATCTGAACACGGGACCTGCCGATTACGCGTCACATCTGCCAACTAAGCCGCCGGGGTATCCCCGGTATTTGATCCCTCTCGAAAAACAATGGTGGCGCTCATTCCGGCTGCCTCCTCCCATTACCCCGCCGGCAGCAGAGCGGTCCCACAGGATCCACAGAATAACTTCTTCTGATCATTTCCGCACTCCTGACAGACCATACAGCAATCCCGCCAATACCAGCCTATTTACTCAAAAAAGATGGTATTGCGTCTAACAGGGCACCCGGGTATATGGAGCAGAAATCTCTCGCCAGATCAAGGTGTCAGTGGTTTCATCATAGTCAAGATCCATATGAAAAATCTCCGTGGGACGGTTGGGGTTCGGACAAGAGACATAGATCACGTCTGTGGTCGGATCATGGGACCAGTGGATGATCATCGGGTATCCTACGGTAAGCCGCCCGGATCCTCCCGATTGTAATGCAAGGTGATACGTACCTGTGCCATTACCTTTGTATGTGTTCAATTCCCAGCATCCCAAAAAGGGTTCGGGCGGCACCGTGGTCGGCACGGGTGTGGGAGTTGTAGTAGGAACGACAATAGGGGCAAGGGTTGCGTCAATATACGACGTATTGCCTGCCTGGACCAAAACATCCGTGTCCCATGCCATATGGTCATGGAGTCGAAGTTCAACCCGATAGGAACCATTCGGCAGATCCGGAATCCTTGAAGGAGTCGTCCCGCGATAGACGCCATCAAGATAAATCTCCGCCCCCTGAGGAGTTGATGAGAGTTCAAGCGACCCTGTTGCCGGTTGTACAGGTGATTGAGTAGTGCCAGTGGTTGTGGTACTACAGCCAGAGGAAAGAATGAGAGCGGTAAGGACGATCAGCACACATAATGGCTTATGCATATTCAATGAGGATTATTTCCTATCCGATATAGATTTCGAAACTGTGTTTTATTCATTGTCAAAATAAGGCAATAACGGCAATCAGTTCTAGAATATCTCTTTAATTTAACCGTTGTTCAAATAAGAAGCCCCAGCCGTGATTTGAACACGGGACCTGCTGATTACAAGTCAGCCGCTCTGCCAGCTAAGCCACTGGGGCGTACCTTATACTATACGCACTCCACGGTAAAAAGCGTGGCGATGGCGGGGCAGCATACGTTCCGGTGCTACCCGCTTTCTTCCGCACGCGTACTGCCGGGCCGCTCCCAGACGATCCCGCCGTCATAGAGGATAGCCGTGATCCGGTGGTACGGGATGCAGGTGATCCGGTCGTCTGCCGCGATCTCCATGTAGTCTGCGTCGAGTCGGCGGATCATGCTCCCTGTTGCCGATGAACGGTCGGCAGGTGCCCCGCGGTTCACGTAGACGACCCGGACGCGGTCGAAGTCAAACTGCGGATCGAAAAAGAGCCGCAGCAGCAGCCTGTGGCTTGTCCGCATACTGGCGGCAGGATATCTCCCGTATCAGCCATAAGGCTTACCCCGGCGCCTGCCGAACCGACGCAACCTATATGTACCGGCTCTTTGGGGAGTCCCCCATCCGGAGGCGACGGCAACATTAATAACGATCAGCCGATACCCTCCGCCCACGTGGTTTGCGTATGACCCAGATCGATCCCGTGGATCTCCCCCTGAGAGACGGGCCCTCCATATCGGTCATCATACCGGCGCTCAATGAAGAGGAGACAATAAAATCCTGTCTCGACTCGTTATCGGAGCAAAATATGGGGAGGGATGCATACGAGATCATCGTCGTCGACGGCAATTCCTCGGACAACACCTGCGATATTGCAGCGGCATATGCAGACAAACTGATCCTCCAGAACCGTCCCGGCATCGGCGGGGCACGCAGGGACGGTGCCGATCTCGCCGATGGACACGTGCTGGTCTTTACCGATGCGGATACCCGGTACAATCCCCAGTGGCTCTCTGCAATAGCGCAGAGTATCCTGATGCAGAAGTACGATGCCAGTACCGGTCCGACCATCTTTTCGGAGATGACGCTGCAGGCCATGCTGCTCCAGCTCTGGCGGATGCAGTACCACCTCTTTCACATCTTCAATTACTACCGGATCATCGGCTCCAACATGGCCGTCAGCAGGGATGCCTACGAGCGTGTCAGCGGCCACCGGGCGATCTCGCTCCTTGAGGACTACGATCTCTCGATGCGCCTCTTCCTCAACGGAGGCTTCCGCTTCCACTACGATCCCCGCCAGATCGTCTACACCTCCAGCCGCCGTATGCAGAATCTCCTCACCTATACGCTGATCTTCCTCTACGGCCACTACCACTACCACATCACAAGAGACTACAACCGCCTGCTGCAGTACCCGAAGTTCAGCGAGATGAGGCTTGCATCCATGATGGCCATGCTCGGCGAGGCGGAAGAATGAGTCCGGGCCTGCCCTGCAGGCAGCATAAGCTCATTATGCTGCGGCGACAGATGCATACGTGAATGTCCCAGCTGAACGTTGACGTCGGCGGTCGCCCGGGGATCGATTGTCGGGGATTCTGCGAGTACTGTTACTTCAAACACGCCCGGGACGTACCCGCGTTTGGCTGCAGGTACTGCCTGCCCATGATCAAGGGGTGCGACTACTGCACGCGGAGCGTCAAGGAGCAGTACCGGGGGTTTAAAGATCTCCGCGCCGTGGCCGATGAGACGCTTGCCAGCCTGCAGATCTGCGAATCGGATCTCACCCGGATCACGATCAGCGGCGGCGGCGATCCGAGCTGCTATCCGCAGTTCTGTGATCTCGTCGAGATACTCTCCAGCATGGAGACCCCGCTCCATATCGGGTACACGAGCGGGAAGGGGTTTGACGATCCCGGCATCGCCGGATTTCTCATCGACCACGGGCTCTCCGAGGTCTCGTTCACTGTCTTTGCAACTGATCCGGCGCTCCGGAAACGGTGGATGCACGACCCGACGCCCGAGGCCTCTCTCGGCGCGCTGGGGCGGCTGTGCGAGGAGATCGACGTCTACGCAGCAGCGGTGGTGCTGCCCGGCGTCAACGACGGCGAGACGCTTCTTTCGACCTGCGAATGGCTGGACGAGCGGGGTGCGCGGGGGCTGATCCTGATGCGGTTTGCAAACACCACCGAACAGGGGCTGATCCTCGGCAATGCCCCGATCATTCCGGGGCAGCGTATTCATACGGTCCAGGAGTTCTCTGATATCGTCTCGGACCTGAACGCACGGTTCTCGATGAAGATCAGCGGAACGCCCCTCTCCGACCCGGAGATCGGCTCGCCGTTCGCCATCCTCCACGAGCCCGACCTCCTGCGGAAGCTCCCGCGGGTGCAGCGCAGGGCGACCGTGATCACCGGCAGCATTGCGGCGCCGTTCATCCAGCGGATCCTCCAGATCCGGGGAAGCCAGTCCCGGGTGGTGAGCGCCCGAAAGGAGATTGCCTGCCTCATCACCATCGACGACCTGAAGGAGATCAACCAAGAAAAGCTCGAAGAGGTCGTGATCGTCCCGGGGAGGGCCTTTGTCCATGAGAGCGAGGCAGAGGAGGTACTGAGCGCAGACGGGATCAGGCGCGAGGTGGTGCGGGGGCCCGACATGCTGACGGCGGATGGAGAGACGAGCATGGGCATGACGGCAACGCAGGTCCTTGAGAAGGAGATGGAAGGATTTGCCGCCCTGATCAACCTCATAAACCGCTCGGGGAAGTAAGCGGCTTTTCTGCCCGGATCACTCTCCGGCGGACGGCGAGGTGCGGGCGATCCTGAGCGCATTTGCGATCACGGCAAACGAGAGCCCCATATCCCCGATCGCCACCGCCATCCAGAGGGTGACGAACCCCGGAAATGCAAGGGCGGCAAATGAGGTCTTGACGATGATCGAGAGTGCCACATTCTGCTTCACGACGGCCATCGTCCGCTCGCTCAGTTCGATGAGATGCCTCACCTGCGAGATGCGATCGTCCATGAGAACGATATCCGCCGTCCCGACTGCAGTATCGGAGCCGATCCCCCCCATGGCAATCCCCACGCTGGCACGGGCGAGTGCCGGCGCGTCGTTGACGCCGTCGCCGACCATCGTCACATGCCCGTTCTGCGCCATCAGGCGCTCGACGGCCTGCACCTTCTCCTCGGGCAGCAGCCCGGCATGATACTCGTCGAGCCCGAGCCGCGCAGCGGTCGCCGCGGCAACCCGGCCGTTGTCGCCGGTGAGCATGACCGTCCGCACCCCTCTGGAGCGCAGATACGCGATCGTCGGCTGCGCATCCTCCTTCACCGCATCCATCAGCGCGATCAGTCCGAGTATCCGGTCTTCGCTGCCGACGAGGATCACGGTCTTCCCCTCGTCCTCGAACCGATCGTATGCGGCCTGCCATATATCAGCATCAGGGGCGGCGAAGATGCGCCGGTTCCCGACCAGGTACAGGATCCCGCCAACCCTGCCCCGGAGGCCCATTCCGGGGATGGAGACGAACTCCGATACTTCCTGCCGCTCGATACCCCGGAGTGCGGCATGCCGCAGGATCGCCTCGGCGATGGGGTGCCCCGATCGCGACTCCAGAGCGGCGGCAATACCGAGGATATCCGCCTCATCAAATCCTGCATAGCCGACAACGTCGGTCACCTCAGGCCTGCCTGCAGTCAGGGTGCCGGTCTTGTCAAAGACGACCGCCTTCGCCTCTGCAACCGATTCGAGGTAATCCCGGCCTTTGATGAGCACCCCGCTCCGTGCCGCCGAGGTGATCCCGGAGATCATGGAGACCGGCGTGGAGAGAGCGAGGGCGCAGGGGCAGGCGATGACCAGCAGGATCAGCGCCCGGTAGAACGAGTCGGCAAGCGGAAGGCCGAAGAGCAGGGGCGGCAGCGCCATGATGGCGAATGCGAGAAATATGACTGCTGGCGTGTAATGGCGGGAGAACCGGTCGATGAAGGCCTCCGTCTTCGACCTGCGGCTCTGGGCCTCCTCGACCAGTGCAGCGATCCTTGCGATCATGCTCTCGGTGTCCCGCTTCTCGACCCGCACCTCGAGGTATCCCTCTTCGTTGTGCGTGCCGGCATAGACTTCGTCACCGGGCCTCTTTGTTACGGGCATGCTCTCCCCGGTGATGGGGGCCTGGTTTACCGATGAGATGCCCGATGTGACCCTGCCGTCCAGGGGGATCCTGTCGCCCGGCCTGACAAGGACCGTCTCGCCGACTGAAACGGCATGCACGTGGACGATCTCCTCGACGCCGCCCCGGCGGACCGCAGCGGTATCCGGCGCGAGCTCAAGAAGCGATCCGATCGACCTATGCGCCCGGCGCACGGCGGAATCCTCAAGAAATACCGCCACAAAGTAGAGGAACAGGACAGCCGCTCCCTCTTCGCCGTGGCCGACGAAGAACGCCCCTATTGCTGCAATGCTGATGAGCACGCTCATGTCGAACCGGAGGCGGAGCAGGGAGGCAAACCCGCTCATGAGGATCCTGTGCCCGGACAGGATCGCCGCCGCGAGGATCAGGACCTCCCAAAAGACCGGGTACGGGGTAAGGTACCTGGCGATCAGCCCGGCAGCGAGCAGGGCGCCGGATGAGGCGATGATGGCGATGTCTGCCCGCCGTCCTGAAGGGGCGTCGCGGACAGGGTCCGCCGTCTGGCAGGCGCGGCAGGAGCAGAGGTGGCCGCTGCCCTCACTCATGGAAAAGCCCCTCCCGGATCAGGTCGACGATACGGCCGTCGGAGAGGGAGTACCAGGCAACCTTCCCCTCTTTCCTGACCTTCACAAGCCGTGCCTCCCGCAGCAGCCGCAGCTGGTGGGAGACGG
>JAHKLN010000049.1 GCA_020854755.1 Methanomicrobiaceae archaeon
AGCTCAATTCGCTCCCGTACACGGCTTCCCGCCGGCTATCCTCACGGGGGGAGGCGGCTCGCGGGGAGGGGTCTCCCCCTCCCCGGTCCCCACTCTCTGGCGATTGTCCCCTCGGTCCACTATTCAGGGATAGTCGAAGAAAACCGGACCCGAAATACCCGCACCCCGGAGGCCCTCATACCCGGTTTCAGGATATCCGTGCGAAAAGAAGGATGTGTTCCGGGATCGTCTACGGCTTTACGACCAGCGTGGCGACAGGGCTGTGCATGACCACAAAGGAGCTGACGCTTCCGAGGAGTATGCTTTTGATCCGGCTCTTGCCCGTCGATCCGATGACGATGAGATCGGCGCCTATCTCCTCAGCGCACTGGATGATCTCGTCGCCCGGGTGCCCCCGCCGCTGGTGAACGGTGATGCTGCCTTCGAGTTCTGACACCTTCCTCTGCACCTCTGCCGTCAGGCTTTCCGAAGACTCCTCAAGCGCCCGGATAATCAGCTCGCGCGGCACGTCGCCTTCGGACCACCCCGTCTCGATGACGTAGACGCCGTGCAGCTCCGCATTCCATAATCCCGCCATGTCGACCGCCCATCCAAGAACCCGGTCGGTGCTCTCCGAGCCGTCAAACGCAGCCAGAACTTTCTTGATCAACTGTCTGCCTCCAGCCAAGCATTTCCTTTTTTGGTATATGAATCTTCGCGCCGCCGGTATGGCAGCAGGAAGGCCTATCGGAAAGGGCCGGCATCTTCTGCGAAGGGCTGCCGGATCAGTGGCCGGAACAGCCGGCTCCGTAGATCTGTCACGCACGGCAGTCGCCGGCAGGCCATGGGCGGGACTCGCGCTCCCGTGCATATGCCGCGGCGCCGAGCAGGGGGGCGCGCCCGGCGAGGCCGCTTGCTACGATCCGGGGCAGCGCCAGGAACCGGTCGATATACGGCTCCATGCGGCTGATGATCAGATCGCCGTGGTAGCGCGCCACCGGTCCGTCCAGGACGATGATCTCGGGGTTATAGGCGACGATGACGTTCGAGACGCCCCGGGCATTGATCCTGCCGAGCGCATCCATGAAGGCGAGGGCGGCAGGCTCTCGCCGGCGGGCCGCGGCGAAGATCTCCTCTACCGATCCGGCATCAAATCCCGGCGGCCCGCCTCCCCCCGCCTCCAGCCAGGCGGCGAAGAACTGAGGAATGTTCCTGCCGGAGGCGTACGCCTCCCAGTGACCGGTGTACCCGCAGCCGCAGCGGAGGCCGTAGCGCTCCTCGACTATGAGATGGCCGATCTCGCCGGCATTCCCGTCTTTCCCGAGCAGCAGGGTGCCGTTCACCACCGCACCGCCGCCGATGCCGGTTGATATGGTGATATAGACCAGATTATCGCAGCCCTGCGCCGCTCCTGCCCAGCGCTCGCCGAGCGCCCCTGCCCGGGCATCGTTGATCAGGTGCACGGGTATGCCGAAATGCTCCCTGATGGGGGCGGAGAGCTCGATCTCCGGGAAGGCGATGTTCGGGGAGTTTATGACGCTGCCGCGGCCGAGATCGAGGGGACCGGCGGAGCTGATCCCGATGGCGGCGGGCGCCCCGTCCTCCTGCCGGAGCGTTCTGGTCGCGAGGATATCTTCGATCATTTCGATGATCCGAGCCGTGACGACCGCTCCCGAAGCGCCTTCGGTCGGGGTGCTGGCCGTGGTATGGGCGAGGATCGCACCGCCGTCGGTGACGAGCGCGGTCCGGATGTTGCTGCCGCCGAGATCGACGGCGATGAGCGGGGACATACGTACACTACCTCACGGGATCCGGCATAACGATACTCTTACTATGCACCGCCGCCATATAGCAGGCACGCCTCCCGACCGGCAGGTACAGGTACACCCATAGCCGCCCACTGCGATCGTCGCATGAGGGGGCAGATGCACGACACCTTTATCTGGAAATAGGTAGAGAAAACCGCCGGTGTCCCGGCCGGAGCGCCCTGACCGGCAGGTTTTTCGGGCACCCGCGGCAGAGGAAGCCGTTCATGGAAAGTGTGTATCAGGTGCCGATGACGCTTCAGGCGTCCGCTGCAGCCGTCCCAGACCCCATGCCTGAAGAACGGAGCACGGCGTCCTTTAGCCCCGGGCAGACCGGGCGGCACCGGGACGGAGAACGATCACCGTCCGCGGATCCTCCTCGCCGCGAGAAGGAAGGGGTTTCCTGACCGGAAGATCACGATGTGCGATGAAGATCTCACCCCCTATCGCAGCATGATCTCGATGCTGCTCTCTGGCTGCCGGGCGCTCCTGACCCGGGACAACCTGGTGGAGGTCTATACCGACGGCCACGCGAAGTTCGACGGCCTGAAGGATGCGATCAGACACGCCGGGCACCACATCCACATGGAGTATTTTGTCATCAGAAACGACGAACTCGGGAGAGAGATCACTGCCGCACTCGCCGACAAAGCGCGTGAGGGGATCGAGGTCCGCCTTCTCATCGATGCGATCGGGTGCTTCGAGCTCCCCCGGCATTTCTTTGGGGATCTCATTGCTGCCGGGGGGAGAGTTGCCCGATTCCCCCGGACCTGCATCCCGTACCTCAATCTGCAGATCAATCATCACAACCACCGGAAGATCGCCGTCATCGACGGCCAGACCGGATATATCGGCGGGTTCAACATCGGGAACGAGTATCTCGGAAAGGACAGGCGAATGGGCTACTGGCGCGACACTCACCTAAAGATCAATGGAAGCGCCGTCGCTCTCCTGCAGAAGCAGTTTATCCGGGACTGGAATGCCGCAACGCATGAAGGCCTCGCGTATACGCCGGCCTATCTCCCCCCGCCGGAGGTTGCCGGCGACGTTGCGGTCCAGATCGTCTCCAGCGGCCCCGCCGCGGACCACAATCAGATGAAAGCGGCGTTTCTAAAGCTGATCAGCCTGGCCCGGAAGACGATCTTCATCCAGACCCCGTACTTCATTCCGGATACGAGCGTGAGGGATGCGCTGAGCATCGCCGCGCTCTCGGGTGTCGACGTGCGCATCATGATCCCCTGCAAACCGAACCTCCCCTTCGCCTACTGGTCGAGTTATTTCTGCATCGGCAGTCTGCTCGGGAGAGGGATCAGGGCCTATGCCTATGAAAACGGCTTCCTTCACAGCAAGTCCATCGTCGTCGACGGCATCGCCGCCTCCGTCGGCAGCGCGAACTGGGATCCGAGGAGTCTGATCCTGAATTTTGAGACGAACGCATTCATCTACGACAGGCGGTGCGCAGCCCTGCTGGAGAGCGCCTTCGAGCAGGATCTCGGCCGGTGCACGGAGATCACCGCGGAGGTCTACAACAGGCGCTCAGCCCTTGTCAGGATGAGGGAGACCGTATCCCGCCTCTTCTCCCCCATTCTGTAGCGCCGGGGCGGGCGTCCGGGCGGCATCGTACTCCTCCCGCACCACCCCGTATACCTCCACATCCTCATACACCCCCCATTTTCTCACGTGCTGGCGGAGGCGGCCCTCGTGCGCCATGCCCACCTTCTGCATCACCCGGCCCGAGGCGGTGTTTCGCGAGAAGTGCAGGGCATGGATCCGGTTGAGCCCGAGCTCCTGGAAGCCGTAGCCGATGATCGCACCGACGGCCTCCGTCGCATAGCCCCTGTTCCAGTAGGGCCTGCCGATCCAGTAGCCGAGCTCCGCCCGGTCGTGATCCCGCTCGATCCCCAGGCCGACGGTGCCGATAAGGTGCTTCTCGTTGCGGTGGGTGACGGCAAGGATCAGCCGGTCACCCCATGCAAACCCGATCCGGTGCGTCCCGATCCACCGCTCCGCCATGCCGTCCTCATACGGGTGGGGCAGGTGAAGGGAGTTCTCTGCAATCTCCAGGTCGCCGGCGAGCCTCTGTACATCCGGAGCGTCGGCGAGCGTAAAGGGGCGGAGAAGGAGGCGGCGGGTCTAGAGGGAGGGGAGCCCGATCATATGCGTTCCGGATACTCTCTGCCGTCATCAGATAAAACCCTGATCGACCCGCCCGGTCAGGCAGAAGAGGGTGATGCGGAGAGCATGGGCCCGGCCATCGAGAGCGTCTGATGCCGACCGGAAAAGAGCTTCAGGCATATCCGGAATGAGCCCGCCATGCGGCTCCCCGGGCAGATATACTACTCCGCTCGTGCTCTGCACATTCCCGTCAAATCAAGGTCATCCTACAGGTGTCCGGGGTTTGGGGATCGGGCTGCATCCAGGCATCGGGCCAGACTCTTTTCCTCAAAAAAGCTCATTATTCCGCCCAACATCCCGGATCCGGATATATCCGGGCTATTGCAAGGCGGGAGAGAGACCGGGAGGGGACACCCTCTCCCCGATTGGGAGTTCAGATGAAACCCCTATGAGGCGCTGCCTCAGGCTTAACCAATGAAACCGCATATGAGGCCGTTTTACGGCCACGGGCGCAACGGATGAAAATTCATGAGCGGATATCAAACGCCGGGTCCGGTTTTCTCCGACTATCCCCGGACAGTGGACCGAGGGAGGCATCCTCATGGGGGTGGGGACCGGGGAGGGGGTTTCCCCACCACGGTCCACTGGAACGGGACAGCCGGCAGGAAGACCGGATCCGGGATGCCTGCATTCGGTTCATCGATGAGGCCTGCAGCCCGCAGGGCCCCATATTCGTTTCCTGATAACCTCATCGAATGCCTCCGGTCGCCTGCGCGCAACGGCGCAGGAAGAGGGGGTTTTATGCGGCTGTCGCCTGCGGTCATGTCGATCCGACGATCCGTGATACACGCCCGGATGGCGGATATCAGGCGAGAGGCGATCGCGGCATTCCGCCGGAAGACTGATATAGTATACTTGAGAGTAGATTACTTATGAGTGTCTTCATTGATCGGCACCGGGAGCTGTCCCTCCTGGAAGAGCGGTATCGAAATGAAGGAGGTGAGCTCATTGTGCTCTACGGGCGGCGGCGGGTCGGAAAAAGCGAGCTCATCGATCAGTTCATCCGGTCCGCGAGCGGGATCCGTCTGCTCGCCCGTGAAGAGTCAAAGACCCTGCAGCTCCGGAAATTCTCCTCGGAACTCGGGGATTTTTTCCAGGACAACTTCCTCAAGAGGAGCGGTTTTTCCGATTGGGACAGCTTTTTCGAATATCTCCTCCAGCGTGCTGGTTCTCGAATTGTCATTGCCATCGATGAATTCCCCTATCTCGTGAAGGAGGATCCTTCACTTCCGTCCATTCTTCAGGAGTTCTGGGATAGCCGCCTGAAAGAGAGTCAGATATTCCTCATTCTCTCCGGTTCAAGCATCTCCATGATGGAGGCATCGACGATGGATCATACAAGCCCTCTCTTCGGGAGAAGAACCGGACAGATCCTCCTGCGGCCTCTCCGGTTTATTCACGTCTTTTTTTACCTGGCGGATATGCGAAAGGCAGTGGAGTTCTATTCGGTCTTTGGCGGGACGCCTGCGTATACCATGGCCGCCGATCCGGATAAAGACATCATGACAAATATCGAGGAGAAGCTACTGCGGGAGGACTCCTTCCTGTTTCGGGATATCGATTTTGTCCTCAGAGCAGAGCTTGCCGAACCCCGCTACTATTTTTCCATTCTTTTTTCCATTGCACTGGGAAACCACCGCATCGGACTCATCTGTAACGATACCGGCCTCTCCAAGAGTATCGTCAGCAAGTACCTCTCGGTCCTGATCGATCTGCACCTGGTAGATCGGCGTGTTCCCATTACAGAAGGGCAGAAAAGCAGAAAGGGCCTGTATTTCCTCTCTGACAACCTATTTGACTTCTGGTTCTCGTTCGCGAATCCGTACCTGGTGTCGCTGGAGCGCGGCAATACACGTTTGATTCTGGAGCAGTATATCAGGCCCAGATTCGCTGCATATGTGGGCAGGCATTTTGAGGCGGTTGTGATGGATCTCTTTGAACTCTTCAATCAGCACGAGGCCCTGCCCTTTGTCTATACCCGGATAGGGAGCTGGTGGAATCGCGGCAACGAGATCGATATCGTCTGCCTCCGTGACGATCAGCGCAAGATACTCTTCTGCGAATGCAAGTGGCAGTCTGGCGTGGACGGCCAGCGGGTGCTGGAGGGACTCCGGGCGAAGGCGCCCCACGTCCCCTGGCACAACGGCAATCGCGAGGAATACTTCTGTATCGTGGCGCGGACGTTCTCACGCCGGCCGGAGGCGGCGGGCGGACGGGTGGTCTGCTACGATCTCGACGATCTGGCGAGGGTTGCGGAACTGACACGGCAGAATGATGCCTCATGGGATTGAGGCATTCGCAGGATGGAGAAATGAAGCCCCGGGTCGGGAACACCTTCGCTGCAACCGCTACAGTGTCTGCATGCCCGGAGCGATCACCTCTTTCCTCTCTCCAATTCTGTGGTTCCGGTCGATACTATTCTGCCAGAAGGGAGACGCGAATGAAGCCCTGCGGGCAGGAGGCACGGCTGATGAAAACTCTTGACGCTGCACCGATGCACAGTGTCCTGTTTTCGCAGACTATCCCGGGATATCCATATCCGCTCATGATTTTTCATCGGTTGCACCCAGGCTCCTTCCGGGGGCTTTATACGCGGTTTCACATGAACATAAAGCGGTTTCCGAAATAGAGAGCTCACGCCGCTTGATTCTTTGCACCCCGGTACACGGCTTCCATCAGGCTATCCTCACGGGGGAGGCGGCCTGGGGGGGGGGGGGGGGGGG
>JAHKLN010000067.1 GCA_020854755.1 Methanomicrobiaceae archaeon
CCGCCGTACCGCTCCACGAGCTTCCTGCTGATGTAGAGGCCGAGCCCCTCGCCGCTCACCAGACCGGGCCCGCGCTCGAAGCGGTGGAAAATGGTGTCCTTCAGCTCGTCGGGTATGCCGGGGCCGGTATCCTCAACAGATACGAGAACGAGGGCTTCCAGATCCTCAAGCTCCTCAACCCTGATCGTGATCCCGACGTCCGGCCCGCCGAACTTGGCGGCATTCCCGAGCAGGTTTGAAAAGACCTCAGGGAGGAGATCGTCGGCCTCAACGACGGCGCTGCAGCCCTCGTAGGCGATGCGGAGGCCGGGGAAGTGTGCGATCTCCTCCCTGATCACCGGATCGAGGCGTGCTGGCTTCAGCTGCGCCGTATCCTGGTGAATCCGCCGGATGGTCGAGACGTTGTTTATGATCTCGATGCTCTTCTGAATGCTTCCCCGCAGCTTCTTGGCATACTCGAGAACCTCGCCGTCGAGCATATCGACCAGCAGATCGATATAGAGGCCGGAGACGTTCTCTGCATTCTTTATATCATGCGTCATGATGTCCAGGTACAGGTTCGCTTCCCGGTGCGCGGCCTCCAGTCTCCGATAGAGTATACCCTTCAGGATCCCCGAGCCGATCTCCCTTCCGATCGCTTCAAGAATGACCTTCTTCTCTTCTAAAAGTCCCCGCTCCTCCCTGCTTCCGACGTAGAGCGCCCCGACAACGACCGATTCGGCAACGAGCGGAATGATTGCAACCGAGGATATCTCCAGATCCCGGAGCATATCTGCCTCTATGGAACTGAGAGGGGTCTCCGGGCTGTCTGCGATATATCGCGGCTGGCCCGCCACGAAGATGTAGTTGTTCGGCCAGTGGTGAACCATGATGGCCCGGTGCTGCCGGGGGTACGACGGCGGAGCGCCCCGACAGAACTGGAGGATTGCCCGCTTGCGATCCGTCTCGAGCAGGTAGACGAGCCCGACATCAAATCCCAGCAGTTCGAGAGTCTTTTCCAGTGCCATCTCCAGCAGTTCGTCAAGCGAGAAGGAGAGCGATGACACCCCGATGATCTGGTTGAGCACCGATAGCTGCCAGTTTTTGGTCCTGATCTCTTCAAGTGCTTCCTGATGCCCGGTGACGTCACGGGAGATGACCATGACTGACCCTGCAGATCCGTCTTCTGCAGCCACGGGGATGCACCGGTTGTCGAGCCAGCGATCCTGATCGGGGAGGGAGAAACGGCACTCGTCGCTGACCGGCTTTCCCGAGGCCGACGCCGTCTCGATCATCTCCCGGAACCGCGCTCCCATCTCTCCGGGAAGGGCCTGCCAGAGCGGCATGCCGGGAATGAAGCGCGGATCCTCCCCACACATCCGCGCTCCGTGCCGGTTGAGGTACTCCACCCTCCCTTCCGCATCGAGCAGGAAGACCGCATCTGGTGCCGCTTCCGCAAGCATCCGATAGCGCGCCTCGCTCTCCCGAAGCGCCCGCTCCGCCCTCTTCTGTCCGGTGATATCGACAAAGAAGATGATCAGGCAGAGGGGGTTTCCCGATGCGCCGGCAACCCGGTTCGCCGACACCCTGACATCAATGACGGCGCCGTCCTTTTTGCTGCCCGCCAGTTCGCCCATCCAGGCCCCCTCCCGCAGCAGCACATCAAGGACGCGCGCCGCCTCATCCGCCTCCTGCCAGAAGGCAAGTATCGAGCGTCCCTCCACTTCGACGGCGTCGGCGTACCCCCACATCTCGAGAAATGCCCGGTTCGCGGAGGTAAGATTGCCGGAGAGATCAGCGATGGCAACCGCATTGATGGAGGATGCGATGGCAAAGTCCTTTACCCTGCGGTACTCTTCCTCCTGCCTGCGCTCGATTATGCTGCCGATCGCTCCGGCAATCCGGGTGACGATGCCGTCCGCTCCCTCGGGGAATAGGGCGGCGTCCTGTTCGGGCAGGTCTTGCATGCAGCAGACCTCGAGGACTCCGCTCTTCCTGTCGAAGACGGGGATGCCGCTCGTCTGTTTAACCGGGCTCTCCCGATAATTCCCGGTCGCGATCGTACGATCCTCAAGCACAATCCGGGCGCACATCTTTTCCGGACACTGCCATGCGGCAGGGACGAGAGCGACGATCCGCCGGAGGAGATCGTCGAGCGGTATCCCGGGTGTCTCGGCGAGGCGGGAGATGGCGTACAGGCACTCGAGCTCCCTGATCTGCCCGACCGTGCTTTCCATCTGCTGCGGGCGGCCCTGCGCCTCTCCCGGATCGCCTGCAGGGCGGAGCGTCCAGCGGAGGCTTGGCGGCATGCCGGCGGGTGCGCGGACAGGCGCAAGGGCAACGGCGGCGCGAATGGAATCTCCGCCGCGCTGCTGCAGCAGGATCTCCCCGGTGAGGGTTCCTTTCCAGGTCAGGGAACGATCCAGCAGCGTGCGAAAGACCGCCAGATCGCTCCCTGCTACGAACAGTGCCAGCGGTTTGTCGACAAGGGCGGTGCGCGCCGTCCCGAGCAGGGCTGCCGCGGCAGGATTCGCCTCTCTAATGGTGCCATCGGTATCGGTCACCAGGAAGCCCTCGTCCGCGGATGTAAAGAAATCTCGATAATAGCCGCGCTCAATCTCCAGGGCGTGGCGCATGGCGTTCAATTCCGCATGCTTCTCGCAGAGTTCCGTGCCGACCGTCTGCAGACCCTCGAGCACGGCGGCCAGATCCTCTATGGCCTCGGGCGGCAGCTCCGATGACCCGCGGGAACCGAGATCATGCCTGTCCAGCGCCTCCATCCGCCTGCGGAGAGCCTCGATCCGGTGATCCGGATATCCCGTCGCCATTTGCCTGCCCACCATATAGCAGCCCGACAGCCTTTTTGGAGCGGTGATACGGGCGCCGGCACGGCGCACCCCCGCGTCCCCTGCCGACGGGCGGTCAGGGTCTTGCGCTTGGAATGCCGCGGCCGGGCAGAGCCCCATCCCCGTCGATCCCCTGCACCGGATCCTGACGGGAAAGGAACCCTTCCACCGCCCCGGGAATCATCCCGTCTGCCGGGCGGCATTCAACCCTGACATTATATTTGCAGGTACCGGTCAAAGCACTATGGTGTTGTGAATATCCAAGGGTACTGTACAATTCACGCACCTTGGACACTGCGGCGGGAGACAATCGGGCGTGCGGGGGATCAGAGAGGGGAGGGCGGCTGCGCCATTCATTGAAAACTGCAGGACATATGGCTGTTTCAGGCGCGCATGTCCGGGATCGGGTAGCCATCGCAGTCCTCTCTTCCGTATTCGATCGGCTGACGGACGGTTCATCGACATCGCTGCGGGCTATGGGTTCCCCGGCAGCAGATGGAGGCCACGATGCGCCCGCGGCAGCCATCCGCGGTATGGGAGCATGGCCGGGTGAGTATACATCGCCAGCCCGGGTCGCGGCGAGCCGGCCCTCCCCTTCAAGGGGATCCTCCCGATCCCCTCAGGCAGGGGCGATGCCTGGTACAATATACCTGGCAATGGTCGCCCGGTAGGGGCGATCTATTTCACCTGAAACGACATGAATTCCCGAAGGCCACAGGCATACCGGATGGAAGCAGTCGGTGATATTCTCCACCCATTTTCACATAACAATGCGAACCGTTTATACAATGGAAGCCTCTCGCTGCTCAAATCAATTCGCTCCCGTGCACGGCTTCCCGGGGGCGCTTCATCCGGGGGAGGCGGCCTGGGGGGGGGGGGGGGGGGGGGGGGGGGGGCGGGCCGCGGGCGCGCGCGGGGCGGGCGCGGCCCGCGGGGCCGGCAGGC
>JAHKLN010000043.1 GCA_020854755.1 Methanomicrobiaceae archaeon
CGCATCGCCTGCGGTAAGCCTGGCGACCGGACGAACGCCATCCCCGGTCAGGGAATAGACATAGACCTCGCCCGCGTCCTTTATGGTATCGGGATCCGCTCTCCGGGCACTGACCGCGATCGTATCTCCGGCGATCGCAACGGTGAAGCCATACTGGTCATTTCTCCGGCCATCCGGTGGGGTCACCCTGGCGATCTCCCTCCAGCCATCCCCGGATCGGCGGAAGAGGTAGAGCCCGCCGGCTTCATCGGTGTTACGGGCGCCTATCGCTATTATGTCCCCCTGCAGAGCCACGGACTGGCCGAAATAATCTCCTTCCGCCGCGTCGCCTGCCATGAGTTCTGCCGTATAGATCCATCTTTTGCCCCTGTTGACAAACACGTAGGCAGCCCCGGTCTCCGCAGCATCTTTCCGGGCCGTCACTACCAGCGTGTTGCCCCAAACGGCCAGGGCGCGGCCGAAGTTATCCTCATCAGCCGGTTCCGGGGAGGAGATCTTCTCCTCAAACTGCCATGAACCCCGGTTGTTCTTGAAGATATAGACGGCACCGGCTCTCTCGAGATCGCCGACCCGGGCAAACCGGGCTCCGACGATCACCGTATTGCCCTTGATTGCAACCGATCTGCCGAATTCCGCTCCGCTGGTGGCATCCGGGGCAACCAGTTTCGCCACGGGGACATAGGCCATGCCCTGGCGCCGGTACAGGTAGACCGCCCCGCCGGCGTCATCTTCGACTGCCCCCACCGCCACGAGATCGCCGTCGATCGCCACGGATCGGCCGTACTCCGCATCAGGACCAACTTCCCCGGGTGTCAGCCGGAACTCCGTACACGGCCCCTGCCCCCCGGCAGCAGTAACAGCCGGTCTGTCAGCGCTTGCGATCCCAACGCCCGCTGCGAGAAATACAACGAGTATTACAATAGATAACTCCTTTTTTATCGACGTCATACCTGATATCCACCTGTAACGGGATACTTGTGGTTAATCAGAGCGATATAAAAGAGTGCTTTTTCGCATCAATGTTAATTGCCAGTACTTTACCAACACCCCCTCGCTCCTGGGAGAATCAATCCGGCATGAGTTCTCGATCTCCATGGCTGCACTTGCACTGTTGCCAGCGCATGAGAGTTCCTATGAAAATCAAGCCGGATTCTGCAATGGATGGTTCTTATCGGTCAATACTTTTGCGCCTCCGTACACGGCTTCCCACCGGCTATCCTCATAGGGGGAGGGGCGGACGGGGAGGGGGAGACCCCCTCCCGGTCCCCACGGTCCAGGGCACGGGACAGCCGAGGGGAACCGGATCCAGGATTTCTGCAGAGATTAGAAGGATTTTCATAGTCGTACCTGTGCCGATCTCCGGCGCATGGGCGTTATATGCAGCGCCTCCCGGAAAGGCATCCACCTTCCTCTTTACTCCGCTTTCCTTCTCCGGGATGGCCGCGGGTGCCCGCGCCGTAAGGCTGCCGGCAGGTGCGGCAATCGCGCCGCTTTCTCCCCGGTCCCCCCGCCCGCTTCATCGACCCAGAAGTCGTTGCGCGTCACTGCCCGGGGTCAGCACCATCCTATCACAGTGACGGCCCTCGTGGCTGCGTGCCGTGCCATTCATTACGGCCAGCTCTGCTTCATGCACGGATCGAAAAGCTCATCTTCGCCATACCCATGTATCAACTCAGAAACGACCCCCGCTTGAGGAATATCATGCACACCCGGCAGCGCATATATTTCCTGGACAACCTCAAGACTCTTCTCGCAGCCATCGTCATCCTGGTCCATGCAGGGCAGCCGTACGGTCCCGGCGGAGACTGGCCCATCCCGGCCCCGCCTGAGATTCCATTTCTGAATATCGTTGTCATCGGCCCCTTCTTTGCGGTCAGCTCCGCCTTTTTCATGGGGCTGTTCTTCTTCATCTCCGCGCATTTCATGCCCGGTTCTTTCGAGCGGAAGGGAGTTCGCCGATTCCTGCAGGATCGGTTCTTCCGGTTGGGCATTCCCCTCCTTGTCCTCTCGACTACCGTCCTGCCCCTTATCGGCTATCTCTTCTACGCTCCCGAAGGGATCTCGTTTGTGGATTTTTGCCTCGATGGGGCAATATTTTCCTTCGGGTACCTCTGGTTCGTGGTTGTACTGCTCGTCTTTGCACTAATATACACACTCTGGAGGCGTGCAGGGGTCATTCTTTCCCCGATTACCGTTCCCCGGCAGTCCGCCCTGCTCCTCTCTGCACTGGTTCTGGGACTGGCATCTTTTGTTGTGCGGATCTGGTTTCCGGTAAATCAATGGGTATGCTTTCACAGCATCGAGCCGGCACACCTCCCCCAGTACCTGATCCTGTTCGGGGCGGGCATCCTCGCCTTCCGGAACCGATGGCTGGATACCCTGCCGTCTTCTGTCAGCCGCCTCTGGAGTGTCCTCGTGGTGGCGGGGGTCTTTCTGCTCATGCCCCTGTACCTGATCTTCGGCGATGCCATGACAGCCGGCGGGTGTACTCCCGGCTCCTTCCTGTACTCGATCTGGGAGGGGTTCGTTGGCATCGGCATCTGCGTCATCCTGATCGTGCTCTTCAGGAGACAGTGGAACGGAGCAGGACCCGTCCGCGGTCTGCTTGCCGAGAACGTCTTCTCCGTCTACCTGATTCACCTCCCCATCGTGCTCGCCCTCCAGACGCTCCTCATTCCTGTTGAGGTTCCTGCCCTCTGCAAATTCTTCCTGGTCGGAGCCGCCGCAATCCCCCTCTGCTTCCTGATCAGCCAGTATCTGGTCCGGCGCATCCCATATGCGGAGCGGGTGATCTTTTAGCCATCGGGTACCCTCGGGCGGGGTAAACAGAGTCTGGAACGGGCTCGCCCTTGCATATTCAATGCAGTGCGGCATTTTCCACACCCGACCCCCTATTGCCCGTCACCGCCGGACCGGGAGACGCCATACCCTGGTGATCGACGACAGCCACGCCTGAGAACCTTCCTCCCGGGTGCGGCTCTCAAAGACCGCAGCCCGGATCTCATCGATCCTCCACCCGCCGGAGAAGGCGGCCTGTATCTCCTCTCTGGTGATCCGGCGGGGGCCGTATCCCCCCGGCTCACGCTCGCTGAAGGCGAGCATGAAATAGGTGCCTCCGGATTTCAGGACTTCAGATACGTTCCTGACAAACAACGGACGGTCAGGGTCAGAGAGGGTATGAAAGAGGCCGGAATCGATGACGGTGGAAAACATCCTGCCGATCTCGTGCAGGTGAAGGGCATCCTTCACCAGGAACGTCGCTGCAAGGCCTCGATCTTTTGCCTTCTTCCGGGCGATCTCGATCGCTGCCGCTGCCGAATCCACCCCCCAGACGCTGTGGCCGCAGGCCGCCAGGAAGAGGGCATTGTCCCCTGTCCCGCACCCTGCGTCCAGCACGTCGCCGGCGATCTTCCCCGATTCCTCAAGGATCACGAACTCCCGCTGCGGCCTCCCGATATCCCACGGCGGGGTACCGTGGTATGCCTCCTCAAAGAAATTCATCCTGTCTACAGGATGCCTGCCGGGATGAAGATTTTTTCGATATATCGGGGACATTTTCACTACTCCCGAGCCCTCACCCGGGTGGATTCCCGATGGTGAAAGAGAACGTCGCCCCCCTGCCGGATTCACTCTCAGCCCATACGCTGCCCTCATGGCGGCGGATGATCCGGTGCACGATGGCCAGTCCAATGCCCGATCCCTCGTACGCGGCGTCGGTGTGGAGGCGCTGGAACGGCTGGAAGAGTTTGTCCGCATACTGCATGTCAAACCCGATCCCATTGTCGCGGACGAAATAGACGGCCGTTCCCTCTTCAGACCTGGCTCCTATCTCGATCTCCGGATGATCCACATGCCGGGTGAATTTCACGGCGTTTGCTATCAGGTTGTGGTAGACCTGGTGGAGCATCACCGCATCGGCGTAACAGGGAGGGAGCAATCCTATCCGTATCTCTCCCCTGCCTTCGAGGGAAGGCTCGAATTCGGCAGCAATCTCTCTGACCAGAGGCTCCGGCGAGATCCACTCCCGGTTCAGCTCGACCCGCCCCATGCGGGAGAGGGTGAGCAGTCCGTTGATCAGGCTGTCCATCTGCCTGACATTGTGCCGGAGCACCTCCAGGTAATGCCGTTCCCGGTCTTCCAGTCGTCCACCGACCTCCTGCAGGAGGAGGAACGAGTAGCCGTCGATGGCACGCAGCGGGGCGCGGAGGTCGTGGGAGACCGAGTAGGTGAAGGCCTCCATCTCATGGTTCGCGTCTTCCAGTTCGGTTGTCCGCTGCGCCACCCGCCGTTCCAGTTCCACGTTCAGCTGGCGTATCTCCGCCTCGATCCCCTTCAGGCGGCTAATATCGACGATGGTGCCCCTGGAGCCGAGAATGGTTCCTTCATCAGACATCCGAGCCGTGTTGTAGATCATGATCGGGAAGGTGCTCCCGTCTTTCCTGAGACCGGTGTATTCCGATCCCTCGACCTTCTTTCTCTGCAGGACAGCCCCGAACGTTTCTTTCGCCTGCTGCCGATCCCCGGGAGCCAGCACATCAAATATACTCATCCCCTGCTCGAGGTCTTCTGGGGTATAGCCGAAGAGATCAAACGCGGCAGGATTGGCATACGTGATATTCCCTTCGACATCAGCCTCAAAAACGCCCTGCGGAAGAAACTGTACGATATTCATAAAGTGTTTTTCATTAATCTCGCACTGCCGGATCTGCTCTTTTAACCGGTCGACCATGATCCGGATGCTCTCGGCAAGGCTGGAGAACTCGTAGCCGGACACCGGCCTGATGGCGTGGTCGAGATCTCCGCCGGCGATGCTGTCGACATCATCGACGAGACGCTCGAGGGGGCGGGAGACTTTGCGGGAGATCATGATGGCAAGCAGCCCTCCGGACAGGAGGACCAGCAGGGCAGCGAAGGCATGCATGGCGGCAAGCTGGTTCACCTCTCCGGCCAGCAGGGCATCGTTGTAGGTGAGTTTCGCAAAGATGCTCATATCGGCGGCATAATCCGGATCCCGAAGATCGATGACCTCCCAGACAACGGTTTTCCCCGGCTCTGCATCACGGACCACCTGGGTGGACCGGTTCTCCCAGAGGATGTAATCGAGCATGGCATGGTCTTCCGGGGTGGGAGCGTAGGTCTTATTGCCGATCAGGCGCTTCTGCTTCTGGAACAGGAGCACTTCCTCGAGGTACGGGTTGGACGCCAGGGACTGATTGACGATGGCACGGTAGTGCAGTCGTTTTCGCTCCTCTTCGAAGTACTCCGAACGCAGACCGAGTTCGAGAATATACCGGTGATCGGGAGTCGGCATGTAGCTGTACTTCGTGAGGCTCCCCGTGGACCAGTCCTTGACGACCCGATCCGGGTAGAAGCCGGACGTGTTCCGGATGCTGTGGAGGTATGTGCAGAAATCGGGGTATATAACCGCGAAGTCAAGCCCGATATCTTCAGGCACGGTCGAATATTCAATGATGTCACTATCATTGATGACGTAGACATCCATGTCAATCTGCTGTTTCAGGCCTTCGAGGTCCATCCGGGAAGGATCCCCCTCGGTCCTGTTGTACTCCGCCATCACGATAGTGAATGCCTCCTCCATATCGTGGTTGTAGGCGGTATCATACAGTTTAAGCCCGGCATCGATCAGCTGGAAGGAATTATCGATGTGGGATTCGGTCATATTCTGCAGCCGGTCTGCATTCTCCCGGAGGTCGTCACAGGAGTTTGTGTAGTTGATCCAGATCCCGGCCAGAACGGCGACGATGACTATGCAGTAGCTGATTCCCATCAGCAGGTATTTGAATGGGATTTTTCGATAGGGCAGACGAACCCCTCCCACGTCTCCCGGGTAAAACACCCGGGCGACCAGGATCCTACTATCGACAGAGGAGTGTCATAGTTTATAATAGTTCATTGCCGCCGGAGGCAATAGCCCCGGGGACGGAACAGAGATCAGGGTGAAAGCGGCCTTCCCGACAGCGGCCTCATCGTGCCGAAGGGATCCAGGGGGCAACCGGCACGCCGCCCTGACCGGGACACCGATCCGGGCGGCTTCCGGACCGCTCCTGACATCTCCGGTCCTGTTGAAGGGGTATTTTCATCAGTCTAAAAAATTTAAGAGAGTTTTCGTCATTCCGGCTTTGCCGGAGTTGATAACACTTTCGCGATCATCGTCTTACCGTTCTTCGTTCTACATAATGGCGGACAGGCATTGAATCTCTCGAACCTTGCCGGGATCTTTCTGCTCTTTGGTATCGGTTATTTCAGAGCACTCGAGAGGAATCTCTTCTCAAAGGTGCTGTTCGGGATCGGCTCATCGCGGTCATTACGATTGCGCCGGGCGGCTAGCAGCGCCGGAAGGGGCGTCCGGGATTGAGAAAGACGGACAGCCATCAGGATTGCCCGACATACTGTTCACCGGGAGTACGCTGCTGGAGGGAGGGGCTTTGCACCTGCAGTGAACGGGATCACCAGAAAATAACGATGAACCTGATACGGGGCGACCGGCGGGGGGGCGTAATCCCGGCTCTGATCTGATAGCGGTTTCTTCGCAGGATGTATCCCGCTTCTCGTGTTCCCCTGCCAGGCGGCCTTCCCCGGCAAGCGCGCTCGTAAATCCGTACATCCGGCTCCGCCCAGGCGCGGGCGATGCGGCTCCGCTGCTGCCGCTGATCGTCGGGCAGATTAGATTGTTGCAAAAAACATCATCGGACTCCTGGATACCCCCTGGTTTGTCTGGTACAGGAGCATGCTGAGGAGAGGGGAGACAGGCTGTTAGCCCGCGGGGAATGCCATCCAATCGCAATCCAGGCCCCCCGACGCACCCGTGTGGCTGTCCCTTGATACTGCATTAAAATCGATAGGAGTTCCGCCTGCGCGTTACCTCTCAGGGCTGCTTGCTGTAACAAGTTCAATCAGGCAGTATTGATAGGGCAATCCTTTCGGTGCCTCAAAGAACCTATCCGTAAGAAGGCCGTAAATCTCGTCGATCATGCCCGGGTTCTCTACTGACAGGCCTACCCGTATAGACGACTCGCTCCAGGCCCGGGCTACTCGTGCAAGTGAATGAGCCAGCTGGCGGCGTTGGGTGTTTTCCAATGTATCGTGCATCGCTGTGAAATAGGCGCACGGGACGGACATTGCATCAAAATACCGCAGAGAAGAGTGCTGTCCGATGCTATCTTCTTCAACCAGGTGCTTCATCTCATCAGGAGCGGTGAAGTAATCCGGTATGAAGATCGCTGTCAGTTCTTCTTTTGAGATACGGCCTTCCCGGTACAGTGAGGCGCACACATCCCGGAGGTGATCGCATCCTGTCGATGCCGGCCACCGGTCAGCACCGAGATCGGTCAGGGCAGCCAGCACCAGTACACCTCCCGCGACGAGAGCACGCGAGCATTCGCGAAAAAATATTCTCCAATCGCGCTTCCATTATTCTGCGAACTTCCTGCGCCCGGAGGCTGATAGCTGGTTTGCCTGTATGCAGGTGATGTGCCGGAAGAATCGGCGTCAACAGTTTCTGTATCCATCCAGTGCAGGGCTGTAGAAGAAAAACCAATATTCAGCCGCCCGGCCAGTTCCGGGAATGGTTCATAGAACGAGCGCCTGATGTATTCGGCCTCGACATGCTTCAGTTCTGATAGGTGGGAGTCTGCCCAGAACTGATTGAAAGCGGCCGGATCTGCTATGTCTATGTAGACCAGCCTGACATTCAAGGAAGGATTGATGCCATGGATGTACCTGACAATGCGCTCAAACAGTCGGTTTGAATTCACTCCGTCGGCCGCTCCGTAGTCTGCAATCACAAAGGGCGTCTCAGTGGGCATGCCTGCTATATGACGCTGTATGACTCAAGATAGGACCGGATTCCCGGCAACACATACTGTTCTACCGCCCTGGCGGTATCCGATATCCGGCTGTAATCTCTCGTCATGCTCGGCATGTAACGCCGGGACGTCAGAGCGGTATCGTCATCGCCAGGCATTCATATAGACTTCCTGTATAGAGGTCGCCTTCATCCGATATTTGTACCGCCGTGGTTGCGCCACCTGGAATTTTCACATGGCGCACTGTGTATTCAGTGAGGACCCTGACTCACCCATGGAAAGGGTCCGACTCCCCGATGGAGTGGTACATTGCCGTGCGCATGGCGACCTCTCGCGGGTCCTCAAGATAAGCCCCCATCCGGTTAGGGGCGTACGCATAGCCAATCTGAGCGTGGGGGTCGGCAAACCCGAAGGAACCCCCGGTTCCCGGGGCCCCAAAGGATCCCGGATGAGCAAAGGGATTCTTCGGGCCTGGCTTTACAAATCCGAGTGAAAACGGGATCTCCACCTTCAGGCATTCGTCATAGAATCCATGAACCGGGGGGACTGCCGGTGCCCTGAGCTGCCGGAGCGTCTCCTCCCGGATCCCAAGCTCCTTCCCTCCGGTCGCAAAGACGCTGTAGGCATGAGCCATGGCCCGGGCCGTCCCGACACCGCCCCCGGCAGGCACTTCCAGATTCCGGGCGTAGATCTGCTCTCTGTCTTCTTCCGGCAACTCCGACCCCAGCAGGCATCGCCGGAAGTTTGAGCGCGGGTTCATTGCGGAGAGGACGAGTGCTGGGGGCAGGTTGAAGACCGCTTCCGCCATGCTGAACCGCTGAGGTCTCGCCAGTCGGGCATTCGGGATCTCTTCGGGCAGCCGGATATAGAAATCAAGTCCCAGCGGATCTGCGATCTCTTCCTGGAAGAACTGCCCCAGGCTCCGGTGTTTTTGATCAACCCGGCGGAGCAGCTCGCTCTCGTAAAATCCAAGGGTGATGCCGTGGTAGGCCTGGCGCGTTCCCGGCTCCCAGGCCGGTTTCTGCCGCGCAAGCACGACTGCCAACCGGTCGGGATCAGATACGAGACTCCTGTCGAGCCGCTCATCCAGGACGAACAACCCGGCCTGGTGCGCAAGCAGCTGCCGGACCGTGATCCGCTCCTTGCCCTGCTGCCCGAACTCCGGCCAGTACGTGCTCACGCGCTCATCGTACTCAAACAGCCCCCGTGAGTGGGCAAACGCCATCGCGAGACCGGCCATGCCCTTTGTCGCGGAATACACGATAACCATTGTGTCCTCTTCCCAGGGCTCGCCGGTCGACCCGTCCCGGATACCGCCCCAGAGATCGACGACGTTCTCCCCGCGATAGAAGATGCAACAGGCAGCTCCAAGCTCCCTGCGGTGCCGGAAGTTCTCGAGAAATGCTTCCCGCACCGCCTCAAACTCCGGTCGGGCAAACCCTCCGACGGCATTCGTGTCCATGCGTGCATTCACACCTTCTTATGCTCTCGTTGCCGGAATGGCGGTGTACGTGCTGATCTAATACCCCGTAGATACACCGTATCGATAGTCCAGTATTTACGTTCCTGGTTCGGACTCAAGAATCTGTTTCAAGTTGATCAGACTTTTCCTGAGATCTTTTCGCATCGAGCTGACCATCATGGGAGTCAGGATCTTCATGAATCCGTTCACGGTCACATCGTAGGAAAGGGTAAATTCCATCCCGCCCGTCGTGGGGGTATAGGTGTTGTGCTGTTCGATGAATACCGGTCCTGAGCTGATATGTTTTCCAAATTTCTGCGCCAGCTCGTATTCGGTTGCCCTGGCAGTCCACTGCATGGTACGACCCATCATGCGGTTGGTACCTCGAAAAGTCGTTCCGACACCGACAGGGCCCTGAGAGGTCTGCTCGGCTTCCGTCATGCTTGACTGCCATCTGTTCCAGCGGAATGCATCGGTCGTAAAGGCGAATGCCTTCTCAACCGAACAGTTAATCTGTATGCGCTCCTCAATCCTTGACATTGAAATCCCCTTTTTTCACACATCTTTGAATAGAGGATTCTGCTCCGTTGCGGTGAACCATCGGTGTATAAAAGAATCAAGGGTTCCGCAACAAGAGCAGAACGACCCAGCCCTGGCGAGGAATTTTCCATCGCCTGATCCTTTCATATAAAGAAACGTTATTTAAAGATTTTGCTGCCGTACCCGTTGATGCTGCTCATTGTTCCTCTCGCGTTTTACGACACAACGGTGGAGCGTAATTACAGTGGTCCGGACGCTATCTGCCAGATTTGGCTACAGGAGACAATTACTTTGGGCAGAGGAGAGAATGGAAGGAGAGCGTCACTAAAACACATTAGATAGCCCGGTCATCTAACATTGTCTGAAGGCGCTATAGGACTATTGAATAATGCAGGAAGAAACGTCTCCAGAGTTACAGACTGCATATTTCCTATGAAAATCACGCTGGGTTCGGGAATAGAAGCCTCCCGTCGCTCAACTCAATCTTCCCCGAGCACGGCTTTCCACCGACTATCCTCATGGGGGAGGGGTGTTTAGGGATGGGGAGACCCTTCCCCGGTCCCCACGCCCTGGCGATTGTCCCTTCGGTCCAGTATACCTGGATGGTCAGAGAACACCGGACCCGGGGTATCGATATCCGCTCATGAATTCCATCCGTTGAGCCAGTAGCCCCTCTCAGGGGCTTCATAGGCGGTTTTATATAACCACAGAATCCAGCCAATAAATGTCTTATTTGGCCAAAAGCATTGAGCTCGCCGAGATACGGACTCTGGACCAATGCCTCAATATCGAAGTGTTCCCCTCAACCCCGGTCGCTGCGTCACAAAGAAAGGGATGCCGGGAGACGGTATCTTCGGACCACGTTCAGGCCGCAGGGACCGGGATCACGAGGAACATGGAGTACCCGTCACTGATGTTCCTGGTCACGTGCCCCCGGCCCGAGGTGTCTTCGAGCAGGACGAGGTCCCCCGGCCCGAGCCGCGTGACCGCCCCGTTCGTCGTCTCCATCTCTACCGCACCCGACATGAGGGCAAGGAACTGCCGGGTCGGAGCCGGGTGCAGTTCGCCGATCCAGCCGGGCTCAAACGAATAAAACCGATACTTCGACGCAGGCCTATCCTCGGAGACGTAGAAGGGGGCAGCGGGTGGCGCTGCACGCGAAAGACGCTGTTCGACCGTCACGAGATCGAAGTGCGAGTCACCCTGCTCGTCTTCGTATATTCTGTGATACGCCAGCTGGGTGAGATGGGGGGAGGGTGTATTTGTCATGGTTGGCCTTCCTCAATGCGATATGCACGGGGGGATATGGGATATGCTTCCCGGTAAGTATGCAGGCAGACCAATGGTAGATAAATATTGCGAAACATCTTCGGCCACCGATGGTCAGGGTTTTCGCGGCTAGAGAAGTTCATTGGCGGAGGATCGGCCCGGACTGACGGCGACCCGTCGGGGATTGGCGGGAATGGGGCTGTTGATTCGTTGCTTCAATTGGACCGGCTGATCGAATGGGAAACGCAGGCCGCATCCGGGGGATGACTGCCGGCTTCTCCTCGATTCCGGGAATCTCGAATACTGCAACCGTTGGCTCAATAAGCGAAATCGGGATATTATTCAGGAGGGATTCGTGGTTACACTGCGCGATCGGACAGCAGTGCATCCTCAATATCATCCGGGATGGCGCTGAACATACCGCAGGATCATTTCGGATTCTGAGATACCTCTCCCCAAACTCGCCAGAAAGACAATTTCGTGCATGTCCTTCGTTTCGGAAGGGTTGCTCCATACACTCACCCGCAGTTCCCGAAAAGATACATGTTATTCCCTGCTCTGTTTTGACCCTGACTACCCACGGCAGGGATATGGCTCTTCGATGGGAGGGCAGGATACCAGAATCCATGTCTTCATCAATGCCGGGCTGCGGGCCGGTGCAGCGATATTCACGATCATCTCAAAGCAGGTTGTGAAGAGGAGAGCTGATATCCTGATTGAATGGTAATATTACGGATTAAAGGTCTCTTGCACAGCCCGAGGCGATAGCGGCCTCTCTCACTGCAACCGCTACGCGCCGGGTTACCTGCCGATCGAGTATGGCGGGGACGATATGGTCCCGATGGGGTCTGGATACATAATCTGCTATGGCATGGGCAGCGGCAACCTTCATCTCATCGCTGATCCTGGTGGCAAACGCATCCAGGGCTCCCCGGAATACTCCCGGGAAAGCGAGAGCGTTGTTGATCTGGTTGGGAAAATCGCTTCTGCCGGTGCCCACAATCGCAGCGCCGGCCTCTTTTGCCAGGTCGGGCATGATCTCAGGCACCGGATTGGCCATGGCAAACACGATGGGGTTATCGTTCATGGACCGGATCATCTCCTGCGTGAACAAATTGGGAGCGGAGACTCCGATGAGCACATCCGCTCCTTCCACGGCATCCGCGAGCGTTCCCGTCTTCCCGGAACGGTTGGTCTCATCAGAAAGGATGAACTTGTACTTGTTCGCATACAGGCCTTCCCTCTGCCGGTGTATGATTCCTTTCGTGTCGCAGACCACAATATCCCGGACCTTCTGGCAGACATGGGGACTGTAGCCGATGCATCCCAGCAGACGCACGATCGCGTACCCGGCCGCCCCCGCACCGCATATCACTATACGCAGATCCTCAAAGCTCTTTTTGGTCACCCGGCAGGCATTGATCAGCGCCGCAAGCACCGTTATGGCGGTCCCGTGCTGGTCATCATGCATCACCGGGATCCCAATATCCTGGAGGGCTTCCTCCACTTCAAAACACCTGGGAGCCGCAATATCTTCCAGATTTATCCCGCCGAATACCGGTGAGATGCTTCGTATCTCATCCACCATGTCGGTATGGTAGGTATCAAAACAGATGGGAAAGGCATCGATATCGGCAAATTGTTTAAACAGTATCGCTTTCCCCTCCATTACCGGTATGGCCGCATATCCGCCGATGTTCCCCAGACCCAGAACGGC
>JAHKLN010000022.1 GCA_020854755.1 Methanomicrobiaceae archaeon
AAGGGAGGATTTCTGCTCCTCCGTGAGTGTAACGGTGTATTTGCTTTTCCCCATGAGAATTATAATTGACGCATTATAATATTAATATTGTTATAATAATAAGGGACAACGAGCACTAGCATCTGCAAATCCAACGTCGGCATATAGTAAACCCTAACATCCTCCGTTCAGGCAGCGGTGAATTGTCTGCTTATTTATGCTATTCACCTAGCGCCACCCGTGCCGTAACCATCACCATTTGTTTGCTCTCCTGGATTAACTCTGATTGCCGCAAGACTCCTCATCGCCCTCCTGTTATTGTGAAAAATGGCCATCATCAATGCAAAAGATTATTTAACGGTATAATACTACTAAATGTATTATCGTGCCGTTGCGACAATATGCAGAGGATATAGATCAATGACAGTTCAGGCACTAGCGAGAAAGACTGCGGATTATGCGAAAAGAACGTTAAATTTTGACTCAAGGAGATGTCATGGGATAATAGTCCTTTTCTTGTTTGCGGTTCTCATAATTGCATTTATTACACCTACATTCTCATATGGGAGACTCTTTGGCACTGACGAATACACACATCTCTTCCACAGCACCCAGATGCACTCTTCAGATTCGATTGCAGAATTCTATCAGAGAGTAGGCGGGATGGTGTCCAACCCAGACGACCATAATGCCCCGTTTAAATATCCGTTTGTCGCATGGCTGTTTGGTGGAACGATTGCCAAGATTACAGGAACCGATCCTCACACCGCATCGTTCCTCTTTGCACTGATATTTGTCGGCATCCTGCTTGGTATTTTCTATTTATATGCGGGCATATTTTTGAAGATGAAAACCCAGAAATTGCTCGCGCTCTTCTTTCTCTTATCCATGCCGAATGTCGCCATGAGCATATCAGGTTTCCGACCAAGTGTATTTGTCATGCCTTTTGTATTGCTATCGCTCTACAGCGTGATGAAAGAGAACTTCGACTGGAAGTCTGCTATTCTGATGGTTGTGAGCGTCTTTATGGTGGTCACCACGCATACGGGCACATTTCTCTTCTTGCTATCTTTTTCCATTGCTTTCCTTTTCCTGTACAGCCTGATCTGGGGGAAGTTTTCAAAACCGATGTACATTCTGTCAGCGAGCATGCTTTTTATTTATGTGATGGCTGTATCGGTCTTTCCGCACATACATCCACAATATATTGACAAAGCGACAATGTTTCTCTCACCCGGCAGATTTCTCGCGTCAAATCTCTATATTATGTTCGCTGATGATCTTAGCCAAATATTATACACGAATTTGTTCGTTAATGCTGACTTTGCATATGCTATTCTCTGGTCTGGCCTGATATATGCACTCTCCTTGCTTTTCCTCTTTATTCATGCAATAGTTGCCAAGCGTGCCCCGACCATCAGGGGGCACTTCCAGATTGCATTTCTACCCGCAGGCTTAGCCAAAGGCCTTACGTCCATCCCCATATGGTTAGGCCCCATCCATGTGCTACTTTCGTGCTTCGGATTTTTCCGGCTTGACAATAAGGCAAAGTGCTTAATGGTTGTCGCGCTGCTAGTTAGCGTCTTTCCTGAATTCCAGCGAAGTTTGGAAGATGTTTCAATCGCCACCGGGGCAATGAGGAATATATACTATCTTGTAATTATCATCCCGATCACAGCGGTCCTTGGCTTTGAATATTTTGTATCATGGTTCAATAAATCTGGGTGGAATAAATTAAGAACCGGTGCCTGGATCCTTCCGATCACACTCGTCTTACTATTGTCGTCCTTCGTCGTCATTCCCGCCATAGGGAACTCCTATTATCAGCCGCGAATATCAGGTGACGATTATGTAGTTGACGGCATGACATGGCTGAGTGATATCGGTAGTCCGCAGGAGGGTGTTGCCGGCTTTGGATTACGAACGACTCCCATCTTTACCCAGAAAAAGACCGCATATGATTTGAGCTCCGGCTCTGATGTAAGAAATTATCGGACTTTGCTACGGAATATATTCTTCCAGGGCAGCCCACAGGCGGTTCAGGATTTTCACTCTGCCTATGGAATTAAATACATCCTCAATTCAGATAGAATCGCTGGAAACCTCGGTGGAAATCAGGCGCAGATGCGTGTTGATGTCAATACTGCAGTTGACAGGATATACTCGAGCAGGGATTTCGGGATCTACCGTAGCTTCACTTCTGACCAGCAGCGTTTTGACGATGGATATCTTGACGATGATGTCAGAATTCAACACAGCGGATCCAACATTGAAATAGAATCAATCAGTTATAAGATGATTCTAGGAGATAACTCCCCGCAAATCAGATATATTGGCACGAGCAGCAGGAATTACCTCGGGGAAGGATTCATGAGAGAATTCGTGATTACGAGACTTGCTGGAGAGAGTAGAGCCCATAACTTGGGCGACATGTGCTATGCAACTGAGTTGCTGGATAACCAAATCATTTACAAAGGTTTCCTCCAGGATGCAGGAGGTGAAGCTATTGGCACTATCACTGTAAAGTACACATTTTATCCCGATGCTGTTCAGCGAGAGTTTGTTATATCTAACGATCGATTGCAGAACACGACCAGTCTGATAGTGGAGCCAAGTACACGGTTCTTCAGTCCAATTGAGGGGTTTGTCCTCTTCAACAACGATCAACGGATTCCTAAACAGATTTACCCATCAGAAGACGGTTCATACCTTAGCGACAAGTTCAATGGTATATATCTGCAGAATAGGAATTCCGGCATTTATATTGAGTATAGTCCAACTAATCCCTACCCGATGAATATGTATTATGCGGGTTCAACGAGATATAGCTCTTACGCTTCCATCCAGATCAGGCAATCGAGAACTCTGAACCCGGGTTCATCCTACCAGAGTGTTCAGCACATCACAATTGGCGACGAGCCTACCGCAAGAATCAGAGTGGAGCGTCAAAAGAGCATTGAGCTCCACCAATATCCAGATGGCATCATTCCGATGGCAATTATCGAAGAGATTCCGGGTCCGTTTAGATATGATCTAGCGGCAATCAAAGCGCAGATTGACAGAAGGGCACCCTATATGATCACAGCCCCCATCAGGCCTCCGTTCCGCGGGATTCTCTATGAGGAAGGGCTCAGGCGGCCTCAGATCGCTGTGTATCAGGGCAGCGCAACGGAGCTTGTCCTGCTGCCCGCATCAGATCCGCCAAGCACAGCGCTGCAAAGGGAGGATCCCGATGGTATCGTTGCACAGTGGAGGATGGTGATCGACAGTGTTGCCAAGAACAACGACATGGCCCTCTTCGCCTTCAGGACTGCGGACATGCAAAATCCCGAATATTCCAGGAGATTTGACGACCTCTTCGATTATGCACGTCGCAGTGGACTGACGCCGACGACGCCAGAGGCCATAGCGGACCATTACCGTAAGCTGCAGATGGTCTCCTATACAGCATCCCGGGAGCTGGACACCGCCACAATCACTGTTGCGAGCAGCAACTCCGAACCAATCTCCGGTGTGACCTTCAGAGCCACTATGCCCCGACTTGATGAAGGGGAGTATCGGGTCACGGGAGGGACTGTTGCGAATATCAGGGATTCTGGTGATAACGTCGTCATCTACGCCTCTGTTAACCTCGCTCCGTATGAAACACGGACTTTAACAATCGAACCGGATATGCCGAGAAAGCAACTAGCAATCGTGGTACCGGAGTATCCGATCGAGAAGAGGGTGCAGATAATGGTCAAGGGAGAAGATAGCGAGCCGATAAGGAAGGCCTCAGTTACCATCGAAGGCTTCCCGATTCCCTTTGAAACCGACGCTAAGGGGATTGTGAAGGTGGAGCTTCCGCGTGGCACCTATCGGGTTACTGTGGAAAATCCCGGATATAAAAAAGAGACTTTCACGATGGATGTTGTGGGGAGGATCTACGCCCTCCACCACCTTATCTACGATCGTCTCTGATCAATGAGATGCCTCTTGTCGGTAGCAGCGAAAGCCCGAGCTGGCGCGTAAAGAAATAGTACCAGAAGACGATCATCCAGGCGGAGAAGATGATCCAGCCGATGTGATCATGGGCGACCTTGATGATAATCTCAGAGCCGTAGAGATACCCGCTGATCGCAATCAGAAATACTCTGCCGACGTTGACAGCATATGTCCCGATAAACCCAAGGGAGATGAGAATCAGCCCCCCGCGGGTTCTTCCTTCAGGAAAACTGAATAGGACGATGAGCGATGCCATTGCAAACGTCCCGAGCGACCAGATCCCCGAGCAGTCACCAACAACTGCAAGGCGTATGCTGTCTCCGGTCAGGGAAGTGAATGAGATCACGTTTCCGGAGATAACCGCATCTATTCCGACAAGGTGCAGGAGAAGCATTGTGAAAAAGATCAGGGGAGGCAAAAGGGGCGCCACCACCCAGTCCTGGTGGCGTAAAAATATACTGTAGACCTGGTACCCAAAGACAGCGATCAGCGGAAACGACACCGGGACGAGAAAGGAGGCGTACCTGAGCAGGCCGAAGGCGATAATGGCGATGCCGGAGAGGAGGATTGAGAAGTCGCTGATCGAATAGGGCGGGTTGCCAAATCCCAGCGGGACATTGAGGAAACTATAGGCGCAGACGACGATTCCCACCGCAACCATGATTTGGCTGTCCCGTTCCGTAAGGTGGCTGATACTCCGTCGGGACTGGAAGAAGAGCGCAACGCACGCGAGCACCCAGATGCCGAGGGCATCGACCATCATGTAAGCCGGCCCGGTGAAAAAAAGAAAGAGTGTCACGGAGGCAAGGGCGATGCCAATCCATATCAGCGCAGCCTTCTGCGGATCAACGGATCTGAAGTCGGGAAATCTCATCCTGCCTGCTCCCGCACCCAGAAGTGTACACTCTCGGTGCTGCCGCTTTCGGCCTTCAGGTCCACTCTGATCTTGAGCGGGTATGTGGCATTGGGAGGAAGTTGAACCCGCGCCTCGCTCTCGTAGGTCTCGCCCCGCCTTATCTCAAACGTTTCGCTGCCGTATAGTGTGTCATCGGCATAGAACTCCAGCACATATGCCGTTTTCCCGCGTTCATTGCTGGTCACGCCATAGGTGAAGAGAACGTCATTGCCATCGAGCGCATAAGGGGATGGATCGGGTACGAGGTATAGTGCAGAGTACGGCTCATCGGCGATAATTAGAAAGAAAGCAACCGTCAGCACACCGACTACCGTGGCAACAATGGCAGCAGTCCGTATCATGGGGTACAGGTGTTCGTCCCACTCGTTCTCGTCCATCTGGCTGATCAGCTACTATAGCCTCTGGAATTTAATAACTTCTCCGGTCGCGCAGATCGTCCGGAGGTATCGCTGATACCCTTGGACCGGAAAAGGCATGCCGGTGAACGCCCAGAACAGTGATCTGATCGCTGAAAGTGAATTGTAAGGAACAGAGGAGATGGCGAAGGAATACCGCTTTGCTGATACAAGCTCAAGCGAAATACCGCGCCATATGCAGTCATACAGGGAAAAGAGTATCAGTTCAAAACCTAAATGCTAACAGGAGCCATGGACATCCTCACAGCCGTGATTCTGGGCATCATGCAGTGCATTACCGAGTGGCTGCCCATCAGCAGCGAAGGGCAGACAATGCTTTTTATGCTGAACCACCTGGGGATCGAACCGCATGCCGCCCTTTCATATGCCATCTTCCTCCATGTCGGCACAACCCTTGCGGTACTTGTACGGTTTCGTAGGGAATATCTGGGGATACTGCAGAATCTGCAGCCCGATTTCAGGCTAACAAGGATACTGATCGGGGCCACCCTCTGCACCGCGGTAACAGCCGTCCCGCTGTACTTCTTGCTGAAGGGTGCGCTCCTCGGGGTTGATGTCGCGCCTGTCAACCTTCTGATCGGTATGATGCTCATTGCTACCGGTATTCTTCTCAAGACCTCCGTCTGGTCGGGCACAAAGGAGATCGACCAGATCACCGACAGGGACATCGCAGTACTGGGTTTTGCGCAGGGTTTTGCCATAATCCCGGGGATCTCCCGGTCGGGCATCACCCTCGCAGCCCTTCTGGGGGGACGGGTGAAGCAGGAGGCAGCGCTCGCCGTCTCGTTTCTCATCAGTGTGCCTGCGGTCATCGGCGCGGTCGTCCTGGACTTTGAGGGGATCCAGCAGATTCAGGTGCAGAGCGCAGGTATCCTGATTGTATCGTCGTTTGCCGCTGGATACCTCACAATGGACCTACTGCTGAAATACTCGAGGCGTATCTCATTCTGGAGTTTCTGCGTAATTGTGGGTGTGGTTCTGATCGCAGCAGGGCTGATTTCCCTGTTGTGGTAAGGAAGGGTAAAGGGCTCTTCCGCTCAAATCTATTGTTAAAAATTGACCCTGGGTCAATCAAGGATAGAATGTAGGTTATAGGGCAGTCAGGTCGGATAATGCTTCCTGCATGGCATGAGTTAAACGATTCTGGGCGATTGGAGGATGGACAAAGTCTTCGATAGCCTCATTGGCAGTCATCTGAATAGGTACTGCATTCTGAGAATAGATTGCCATTGCCTCCCAAATTATGAAGATATCATGAAATTGTAGAGTCTGACCATCAAAGTTTTAATATATCCCTTTAGCATTTTAATTTTACATGGAATATATTTAGAAAGATATATCAGTACATAAAAAAAAGTTTAGATTAATCATTCCGTTCGGGAATCGAGAGATCATCAGAAGCCCGCTGATTATAAAGAGCACTAAAATCTGCCCCTTACGCCAGAAACCGCTTGAATTAGCCGAAGCTGCACGACCCCCATCGCCTGCATTCCGCACTGCACCCTTCCCTCCCTGCACGAGCACCGTTCGGAATGGTAGGAGTCCGTATCTGGAGAGGCGAATAGCAGCAGGAGAGCAATCATATCGATGTTGGTGCTGATCGGCCGGCATCATATGGATTGCCACCATTCGCTTAGCTGGGGCTATCCATGCACCGAGCACACCTCGATGTGGGCTCCGTTCAAAAAGCAACGCGAGGTCGAAAATGAACAGAAAGTATGGTATCCTTATTGGTATTGTCCTCCTGTCACTCGTTGCCTGCCAAGTAGCGGTTGCTGCGGATAAGTACGAATTTATTACAACCTGGGACTCGATTGCCCATAGCGACGAAGAGTTCAATTATCCCTATGGCATCGCGATTGATGCCGCTGGTAAGACTCTCTATTTAGTTGATAAAAACAATTGCGTCATCCATAAGTTTTCGCTTAGTGATGACATTTCTCGTATCCCTGAAATCCAATCTCGCAACCTGAACAATGAAATTCCTTCTTTGCCGACGAGAGAATGGACGGTAGGACCGGACTATGATGACGAGTTTGGAAAAATTCAAGATGCAATCGATGCTGCAAATGATGGCGATACTATCATTGTAAAAAGTGGGAGATATCAAGAAAACGTTGTAGTTAATAAACAACTAATTCTACGCGGGAATTGGGCGGTTATTGTAGATTCAGTAACTCTGAGCGCAGACGGTATTGACCTTAGTGGTTTTACGGTGGTCCACGGAATATGGGTGTTATCTAACAACAATTACATTGAGAATGTTTATGCCGGGTGGGATGCTGAAGACACGGGTTGGGGCGTAGACGGTTTTTCCATCAGTGGCTCTAACAACGTCATCACCAATTGCCTGGTTTATGGATATTATTTAGGCGGCCGAGCCATAGGCTTAACCCTCGCCTCTTCCAACGGCAATACCATCAGCGAGATTTATATTATCGATGGTTTCATCGGCATAGACCTCAATGGCTCAAATAATATCTTCCAAGACAGCTCAATGTGGACAAGAGGCTGTCCAATTATTCTCGATGGATCCAATTATAACACCTTTACCAACTGCTTCATTGAGTGCAATACGTATATTGATCATGGCATTTCCCTCTTCAATTCTAACGAAAATACGTTTATTAACTGCGATATTTTCGGCGGAGGTCACGGCGTATATATTTGTGGATCTAACGAGAATTCCTTCACCAATTGTCGCATCGAGGGTTGTTTGTACGGAGTTTGCCAGGAAAGTAACAGCAAAAATAACATCTTTACATGTTGCACAGTTTACGGCGGCATTGCAGACTGGTATGGTTTTCCTGTCCCCGAATTCCCAACAGTTGCCATCCCGGCGGTCATGGTGATGGGGTTTGCCTCCATCATGATGGTTGCCCGCGGGCGGAGGTAGAACGGTCAACTACCCCTCAAACCCAATTCTTTTTAGAAAGAGCATATCCGCCTCATGGAGGAGCTTTGACGCCCAATGATCAGAACAATTGCTAATCTCGACGGTTCGATACAGCTGTGATGCATTGAATGCAGCTTCCGTGCGGTTCAAAGGGTATATTGAATGTGCAAAAATTGAATGTGCAAAATCCTCAATCGATCTTTCGGTCACCTTACATCGCTTTTCACAATCAGACGGATTAATTCTCTGCATCCATCAGGGGTACAGATAATCCATAAAAGGAAGCAGAGTAGCGAAGCAGAGCAATATATTTTATGAGCAGGGCACAGATAGCGTCGGATAAGTATGCGCGCTATCATTTTGTCGCAGGATAGAAAAGCGGTATTTGCTCATTCGTCAGGGGAGTTTGCGATAGAAAATCTCTCAACCTCTGCGATACTGACCGACGCGCGTTTATTAGAAATTATGCATTTGATTAGACGCTCCGGCAAATACCCCTCGAAAACAGATTGTAGCGAATATCATAAAGAATTACATTGATATTGCTTTATAGAGCATCATTTGGCCAACAAGGGGTCGGAGATTCAAATAATTAATTATATAAAATTGTCTGACTTATACCTATTGATATAACTCACCAGCAATGAAGAGGCAATATTTTACTGTCAATAAAAAATATTCGATTAAAATATAAAATATTTCCTTTATTAGGCATAAAAAAAAACAAAGAATATAAATATAAGAACATGTAATTATTCGCTTACCCTTTGAAGTATGTGGAGAATTGTCATGGAGATGAGACTAAAAACAATGGTAATTTTCTCCTGCCTACTGCTTGCGATAAGCATGATTCCGGTATCGGTTTCGGCTGACACCCAGGAGCACCCGGGTCTTCTGTTCAATGATATCAGGGATACGCCGGGGTATCAGAATCGAGATAGTGAACCGTGGAAAAGCTGGGAGAATAGCATAATCCGAAGCGCAAATCGTGCGTTGACACGGGATTTTTCGGATCCTGATTGGTCTCGAGACAATCGAATATCACACAGAGGTGAATTCGCCCTAGAACTAGCACTTTCATATCTAATTTCAGAAAATGAGGACTATGCAGATAAAGCAACCGAGGCACTGCTTAACATCGGTGTTGGAGATACATCAGGAAAGGTATTTCGTGCTAGAGGGTTAGGCAGTTATTCTCTTGCCTATGACTTGATGCAACCCCATCTCTCATCACACGAGGATATAATTATTCGAGATAAATTAGCCGAACTCGCTGACTGGGTATATTATGATCTTAATGATGGTGGAACGAACCTAGATTATGTTACTTTTGCAGATTATCACGGCCAGGCATACCCGCGCGTTGGGGTTGCCGCCTGCGCTCTTGCCGACTACACCAACCCCAACAACCTGCCGCTCACTTCAACGCCAGCTGACTGGCTGAAGGTGGGGACTGATTATCTCTTTGTCAACGACAAGCTACACTCGCACGGGAGATCGCTTCATAGTTTCGGATTTGACGAAGCATCGGGAAAACATCTAAACGGTGCATATAAAAATTACGTTATAAGCGATTATCTTCTGTGGTTCCAGGTCTACAGCCATTTTTTCGGAGAAAATATATTCGACCGTTATCCTACTGCAAAAACGGCATTCACATCTGAACTCTGGGAGAATATGCCGAATTGTTACGGTCCGAATTATGTCACATCAGGAAACGTCAAGTGGACCTACCTTCCTGGAATCGTCAATTTGCTCGAAGGTGACGAGCAAGCCTATATACTGAACCACATTGACCAGGTTTCGGAGACACAAGTATTGCCCCATTCAAGGAGTTTCGGAAGCCCCAGTGATTATCTTCTCTATTGCGCATATGAAGATTATTCCAATGTCCAGCGTAAGTTCCCCGCTTGGACAAGTCGTCTGGACGAGAATACCATCTATCAGGTATTTCGAGGAGGCTGGGACAGAGATGCCGACTGGCTGTCGCTCATCACTTTCAATGTAATCACAGGTAGCAATCGCGATGCCTCTCACCACGACCAGATGAGCTTTGAATACTATAGCAAGGGCGATCTTTTACTTGCTGATGCCGGCGAGGATAAGAAAACAGGAAAGTCAGAAAATTGGGTTACACTTCCGGCATATTACGGCAAGTATGACATCCACCACAATACTATCGCAATAGAAAATCCCCGCATACCGTTTAACGTAGCTCCATGGTCAGACAGCAGTGCAAGGGGCATCTGGAAAGGCGGATCGCTCAATATTGTATCACCGGTAAAGATTTCAACAATTATAAACTCTAATATTATCGAAGCACTGGTTACGGAATGTACGTTCAATCGAGTACTTGGAGATGGTAATTGGGCGTCAAGTCAAACAATTTCATCCCCCATTACCTACGGTCGAACCGTCCTCTACCCAGAGAAAGATTACTTCATCGTCATTGACCGGACTGAGGGCAGCGAGTCATGGGTATACCGGAATGTCTTCCGGCCGACAAGCCTGACCATCAACCCGACGACCTCAACGAGCAGCGTGGGCAACACGAAGGTTGATCTCTCCATCGACGGCACGCCGTACAACTGGCTTGCTCTGTCGTACAAGAAAGAGACGGCAACAGGCAAGCACACAAACTCCATCGAATGGAATACCGTTAACCCGTATGGCGATAAGGTCGCGATGCAGCTCTTCTCCGCGCCTGCATCAGAGGTGCTGGTGACAAAGCACGTCGGCAGGGTTGCCGGATATGATATGGCATCGGAAGTCTTCGTCCCGATCGTGCAGCTTATAACTGATGCCACCCAGAACCAGTACCGCATCACCACCCTCCTCTCCCGCTACGCCCACGAAGAGGCACGGGTGCCGGTCGAGCTCCCGGTGACCGGGACGGGGAGTGCGATTCGCGTACGTTCGTCCGCCTATGAAGATTATATCTATTCGGGCAGTGGGGAGTCGTCGTTTGCGACGTTTGCGACCGATGCCGATACGGTCTTCCTGAGGACAGCGGCGGCAGGCGATTCGCGGGAGTACACGATCCTGTCCGGGTCGTACCTGACGGACGGGGGAAAGCCCGTGATCAGCATCTCACAGCCCGTGGACTACATTACCCTGAAAGAAGATTCAGACTGCATGCAGTTCAAGGTGGGCGGTTCGGGCACGGTCGATATCACCATCCACCAGATGCCGTATTCGGTCCAGAAGATCACCAAGAACGGAGCAACGTATACGAACTGGGAGGCGGGAGACGACTACTCGGTGACGATCACGACGGACTTGAGCGAGCACGAGTTCAAGATCTATGCGGGATCTCCCCTCGAGCTGCCGCCAGTGGCAAACCTCACGGCGAACGTGACCGCAGGCGAGGCGCCCCTCGTGGTTGCGTTTACGGACCTCTCGACCGGGGATCCAGCGGAGTGGGCCTGGGACTTCGGGGACGGTGTGGTGTCTGACGGGCAGCATCCCGAGCACATCTACACCGAGGCGGGCAACTACACCGTGAACCTGACGGTGACGAACGCCTACGGTGCGGACAGTCTGGAGATTGCGGACTATATCATCGTCACGGAAGCATGTGAGCCGCCTGAATCGCCGGTGGCGGACTTTTCAGCGAACGTGACGGCAGGCGAGGCGCCGCTTGCGGTTGCGTTTGCGGACGAGTCCACCGGCGAGCCTGACGAATGGCTCTGGGAGTTCGGCGACGGGAGCACGTCAGCGGACCAGCACCCGGAGCATATCTATGAGGCCGCAGGGAACTATACCGTCAGCCTGACGGTCACAAACGATGCCGGCAGCGACACCGCCACCGCGACGGACTGTATCACGGTGACCGCCGCCGCCGCGCCGGCGCCCTCTCCGACGCCCACGCCTGAACCAACACCGGATCCCGGCAGGCCGGATCTCGTGGTGACCGGGATCGCCTGGCTGCCGGCAGAACCGGTTGAGGGCGACGAGATCGTCATGCAGGCGGCGATCAAAAACCAGGGCGACGCCCCGACGCCCGAGGGCGTGATCCACGGCGTGCTGTTTGCGACGGACAGCGACCGGATGAGCCCGGGCGTCTGGTCCGACAACCACACGGCCTCGATTGCGCCTGGCGAGTCGGTCATGGTGACGGCAAACGGCGGTTCTGCCGGCGCGGCCTGGACGGCGGTGGAGGGGGCGCACACCATCACGGCGCATGTCGACGACGTGAACCGGATCGAAGAGAGCGACGAAGAGAATAACCTGCTGACGGCCACGATGACGGTCGCGGCTGCGCCGGCAGCGCCGACGCCGGTGCCGCCTCCCGAAGCAGCCTTCTCCGCGAATGTGACCGCAGGGGAGGCGCCGCTTGCGGTCGCGTTTGCGGACGAGTCCACCGGCGAGCCTGACGAATGGCTCTGGGAGTTTGGCGACGGTACCAACGCCACCGTGCAGCGCCCGGAGCATATCTATGAGGCGGCGGGCAACTACACCGTCAGCCTGACCGTGACGAACGAGGGCGGCAGCGACACCGCAACAGAGGAGGGATACATCACGGTTGCCGAGCCCCTGGCCGCAAACTTCACCGCGAACGTGACGGCAGGCGAGGCGCCGCTCGCAGTCGAGTTCTCCGATCTCTCGACCGGAGGGCCGACACGCTGGGCCTGGGACTTCGGGGACGGCGCGACGTCTGATGAGCAGCACCCGGTCCACACCTATGAGTCCGCTGGAAACTACACCGTCAGCCTGACGGTCACAAAGATCCGCTCCTATGCCCCTGACGGCGGCCTGCCGCTCCTCTCGGTAGTCCTCCCGGTGACCGACGGGGAGGAGAGCGACACGATGACAAAGGAGCACTACATCACGGTCACCGAGCCTCCGATCGCACCGCCGGTGGCAGAGTTTGCGGCGGACGTGACCGCAGGGGAGGCGCCGCTCGCGGTTGAGTTTTCGGATCTCTCGACCGGCGAGCCTGACGAATGGCTCTGGGAGTTCGGCGATGGAGCGACATCGACCGTGCAGCACCCAACCCACACCTATACAACGGCAGGCACCTACACCGTCTCCCTGACGGTCACAAACAGGGGCGGCAGCGATACCGCGGTGCAGGCGGCGTGCATCACCGTGCGGCCACCGCCGACGCCCACGCCGACGCCCACGCCGACACCGAGCCCGACGCCGACACCCGAGCCGACCAAATCCCCGGGATCTTCTCCGCCGCCTCATGCAAATGTGCCGTCCCATGCAAAGGCGTACATAAAGATCGGCGGCGTAGAACTGCTGGATCAGGCCGTACCTACGCCCACGCCCACGGCGACCGTGACACCGACGCCCACGCCGACGCCCACGCCGACACCGTCCGGATCCGATGATGAGACGGTCGGAAATGGTGGCGGCCAGAACCAGCTGCCGGATGATCCCGATGATCCCGATGATCCCGATGATGGCGGTGACGGGGAGAAGAGCAACTCCGGCCTCGGGAAGGCGCTCGGCCTGATTAAGAAACTGCTCAACGGTCTGATTTCCTTAACCGGGCAGGCATAACCCATCATAACAATTTTACTATTTTTGCCTCGCTGTTCTGGCAGGCCTGTCACCGTTGTACGGCGTTCCATCCTGCCAGTCAGGAGACTCCGGTGGACAGTTCAATCGCCCGGGAGGATGTTGCCGCCGGGCGTCGAGGATACCTGTGCAATCCCTGAACCGTTTGTAGCGTTCATGGCACCGGATCAGTGCGGTACTTCTGATTGGCGAAACCTCATCCCGGCAGCGCGGCGAATGGGAGAGCCTGCACGAAACTTCCGCCGAAAAACATATCGGTCGGCTGGAACGCACAGCAGCACTATCGTCCCTGACTGCGTGGCGAAGATGAAAAGATGAGATTTTTTGCCTCTGCACAGATACCCGGTCTCCTGTTTCTGCAGAATATCCCGGTATACCGGACCAAAAGGAACAATCGCAAGGGGGTGGGGACCGGGGAGGGGGTCTCTCCCTCCCCAAAAACCCCTCTCCCCGTGAGGACAGTCGGTGGGAAGCCGTCTCCGGGACAGAATTGATCTGAGCGTCGAGAAAGCTGCAAGGGGATGCCTGCTGTCAGATCCGTTTGTTATATATCTCCATACAACAATAGTGAGATCATGTCTGTGAGCGCCGGGTCCGCCCATTCCCCCACACTCGATACGATCAGAATGGTCGAAGACTTCATCCGGGAGCACAGTGGCGAATACCGCCGCCGGGCACTGTGGGAGCGCCTGCCGCGAAAGGTGATGTACCAGACGTTCAAGAAGATCATCGAATACCTTCTGGAGTCAAATAAGATCGCCATCGATGCACGGGGGAAGGTCTGCTGGATCTACGATCCGGACATCACCCGGTGGTACCTGGCCCGCGAGGATCTGCGGATCGAATGAGGGCGGCAGTCTATTTTGCAGACGAAAAGGTAAAAGAAGCCTTCGCGGCTTTGTTGGCCTCAGCCCGGACGGAAGATCGGGAACTGGCTGCCCTCCTCGATAAGGCCATCGCGGCGATAGCAGCCAACGCTTTTTGCGGCACCCACGTACCAAAAAGGCAGATCCCGAAGGTGTACCTGCAGCGGAATCCACCGATAAAGAACCTCTGGAAGTACAACCTCTCCAGGTCCTGGAGGCTGATGTATACCGTGGCCAGCGACGGCGACACGATCGCGGTCATCATCGAGTGGCTGGATCATACCGGCTATGAGCGCAGATTCGGGTACTGAGCGCAATCTTTTGGAGATCTGCCGATTCCCAGTGGAACTCTTCCATTCTCTGCACAAAAACCCGGTCTCCTGTTTCTGCAGAATATCCCGGTATACCGGACCGAAAGGACAATCGCAAGGGGGGTGGGGACCGGGGAGGGGGCCGCCCCCTCCCCGCGTGCTGCCTCCCCCCGTGAGGATAGTCGGTGGGAAGCCGGTTCCGGGACATAATTGACCTAGGCGGGGAGGGGCTCCCATTTCATAAACAGGTTCGAGTATCATCTGAACATTCCTGGCTCTGCACAGATATACAGTCTCCTGTGTTCGCTGAATATCCCGGCATACTGGACCGTGGGAGGCATCTTCATGGGGGTGGGGACCGGGGAGGGGGCCGCCCCCTCCCCGGCATGCATCTCACAACCATCCCCTCGCGGCCCCGTGCAGCGCAACAGGCGGGAACGACCGGAATCAGGGTGCCCGCAGAACTCCTCCCCTTCACCCCGGCACGAAGAACCCGATCGCGCAGAAGATCGCCGTGAGGGCAAACATCGCGTGGGTGGCCTGCCGCTCGGTCATGCGGAAGTAGTAGGGGAGCACCCACTTCAGGGTGAGGGGGTTTGGGACCTCGACGGTGCCGTCGTCGCGGATCCTGCCGAACTTCGCCTCCGGGTACTTCTTGGTCGCCCGCCAGTAGACGTAGAGGAGGAAGTTTGCCGTGTGGGGGATCAGCATGATGAAGCCGCTGACGATGAAGCCCTGCACGACGATCGTCGCCCCGATCGCGGCGCCGACGGCGAGCGCCCCGATGTTGCCCCAGAAGATGCGGGCCGGGTAGTTCTCGAAGAAGAAGTAGGCGGCAAGGGCTCCGGTGAGGCTGACGGTGAAGAGGATGGTGAAGACGTCCCCGTAGGCGATCGTCTTTAGGATGAGGGTTGCGAGCACGATCAGCGAGAGCCCGGGCGCCAGGCCGTTGAAGCCGGAGTGCATGTTCACGAGGTTTGCAACCACCGGCACGTAGGTCGGTATGATCAGCTGCAGGTAGACGATCCCGAGATCGACGGGGCCGATGAAGGGGAGGTAGAGGAGCGTCGTCATCGCATACGGGATCAGGGCGTAGGAGCAGTAGTAGAGCATCACGAGCTTTGCCGGCCGGCCGATATTGACGATGTCGTCGAGCAGCCCGAAGAAGGCGAAGAGGGCGACGACGATCATGATCGTGTAGTTCACCGGCTCGATGTACTTTGCATAGAAGAGGGAGGTGAGCGAGATCGAGAAGAAGGCGATGAGCACGATGACCAGCCCGCCGTTTGACGGGACTTCGGGGAAGCCGTGCTTGTACATGTCCTTCACGATGAAGCGCCGGTCCCGGATCTTTTTGATCACCGCAGGCAGCGTGAAGAGTATGAGCGCAAACGGAATGGCGAAGTAGACAAGAAGCATGAAGTTCAGCGAGGAGACGAAGGGCTCTAACCGGAACACTATCCCATGTATCGAGTTCCGATTTATTATACTTGCCGTCTTACAGGCGGCGTCCAGGCCGCGTCAGACGATTTCCGGGCATTTGAAAGGGGCAGGAGCGGAGGCGGGCCTGCGGCACCGCCGCCCCCTATGCGCGGCATGGGATCACCGCGCGCAGAGGTCCCGGATCGCCCGGAGGACGACGAGCGTCTCCCCCTCGATCCGCTCCCCGGCGACGGCGAACGAAACGTAGCCCTGCCGGGAGAAGGCCTCCCTGACCTCGTCGATCCCGGTGAGCGAGGAGACCAGGAGGAGGATCCGGCCGTGCGGCGCGAGCACCCGGCCGATCTCCTCGATGAACCGCTCGATCACCGCCCGCCCGTCCGGCCCGCCGTCCAGCGCATACTCGAGCCAGTCATCGATCCGGTCGTCAGGAGACGTCGGGAGGTAGGGCGGGTTGAAGACGACGAGATCGAATGCGCCGCAGATGCCGGCGAAGAGATCGGTCCGGATCACCGCAACGCCGCGCCTTTTGGCGGCGAGCGCCGCGTGGGGGCTGATATCGGTGGCGACCACGAGCGCCGCCGACGCCTGGAGCGCATGCGCAATCTCGCCGCTCCCCGTGCCGATCTCGAGCACCCGGTCCGACGGCCGCACCTCCCGGAGAGCGGCGGCAAGCAGCAGGCGGGTGTCGGCTTCGGGGGGGTAGACCTGATCATCCATGCTCCGCCACCACCTCTGCAATCCGGGCAAACTCCTCAAGCGTGAGGTTTTCGGGCCGGGCAGCGAGGATCTCGTCGGGCAGGGCGGCAAGCACCCGCCCGAGCACCTCGTCGGAGAAGGTGTCCCTGCCGCTTGAGAGCGCTCGCCTGACGGTCTTTCGCCGGTAGGAGAAGAGCACCCGGACGACATCCGCATACACCTTCCGGTCGCGTATGGGAAACGGCGGCTCCTGCGGGACGATCTTCACCACCCAGGATCTGACCTGCGGTTTCGGGCGGAACGCAGCCGGCGGGAGCTCGAGGATCGGCTTCACCCGGGCGTAGGTCTGGACCATCACCGAGAGCCTGCCCGCCTCGTGCGTGCCGGGCCGCGCGATCATCCGGCGGGCGAACTCCTTCTGGTACATCAGGACGGCGGCCTCAAACCCGAGGTCCAGCAGCCGGAAGGTGATCTTTGAGGAGGCGGAGTAGGGGAGGTTTGCAACGACAATATCAAACGGCGGGAGTGCTACTTTCAGGATATCGCCGCAGATGAGGCGGAGCCTCCCGTCCTCGATCTCTTCGGCAAAGATGAGCTCGAGCTCGCTGCAGAGGTTAAAATCGACCTCGACGGCGATCACCCGGGCGCCCCTCGCGAGGAGGGCGCGGGTGAGGGCGCCTTCCCCGGGCCCTATCTCCAGCACCCTTTTCCCGGAGACGTCGACGGCGTCTGCGATCCGGTCGATCGCGTGGCGGTCGATGAGAAAGTGCTGGTCCTTCGGAGCGCTCATTTTGAGGTGAAGAGGTGGTACTTCTCGTCCGGATCCTGCAGTTCCTTCAAGATGCGGTTCAAGATCATCCGGTCCGGGTGGGGCATCGCCCTGATCCGCTGCCTGATATCCTCGAAGCTGGCAAACGGCTTTTTGTCCCGCTGCTCGATCACCTCCCACATCAGCTTCTTCCCGATCCCGGGGAGGAGGTGGAGCATGTGGAGGCGCGGTGTGACCGAGATCGCCTTGTTGAAGAACTCGACGAACCGGGGCTCGTTCTCGCGGATGACCTCCTCGATCGCAAACGGCAGCTCGAGCTTTGCCGTGGGGGTGAGCTCCTCGTAGCCGATGCGGCGCTTCACCCGCTCGATCTTCTCGCGCTCCGCGTCGCCGATATAGACGCGGTCATGGATCTGGATGTCGGCGCCCGCCTTCGGGACGAGCTCGAGGAGCTTGAACTGATCCGTGCCGACCGCCTGCACGATCGGCTCCCGCTTGTAGACCGGGCGGGGATCGTCGGCATGCCCCTTCTGGAGGATGTCGATCACTATGGCGTTAACCTCTTTCCTGTCGGTCCTCATCGGCATCCCTCAGCAGTGGGCCGCAACCAGCTCGAGGATTTCGTCCAGTTCTTCCGTCGTCAGGGTGAATCGTTCTTTTGCGTAGATGGCACGCAGCTCGTCCCGGGTCCGGGGCATGAGGTTTGCGATGCGGAACGCGATCTCTTCCTTCATCTTCTCAAGCTGTACCAGTTCGGTGACGAGCGCCCGGGCGCTCTCGCTTGAGGCCTTGGAGAGATGATTGGCATGCTCGATGCTCTTGCGAAGCTCGTAGGACATCTCCTCACCCGACTCCCGCCGGTCGGCCTCTACCTCGAGCAGTATCTGCCTGACCTCGGGAAGCAGGATCCTCTCTTCGCTAACAACACGCTTGACTTTCATGCCAATCACTTGATGGAGTTTATACCTTTTGTGCTTTTAGATGTTGCGATCGGGCGATTACCTGTTTTGTCGCGTCTCCGTCCCGGATTTCGAGGAGCCAGGCGCGGCCTCGCTGCCCGATGATCGTGCCGGTCCGGCCGTGGAAGCGCCGGTGGGGCATTCCCTTCTGGACGCTCGGCTCGACCACGACGTGCACCTTCTGCCCGACCTCAAACTCCTGGATGACCATGCTGACCGGGGGCAGCCCGCGCTTCCGCAGGTCCTTCTTGAACTTATACCGCGTCTTCTTACGGGGTCCGTTGTGATGTGCCATTATCTCTCACCATTATCTTCTACCAGCAGTACGTCGAGGCTGGCAACACGTGCGTCTCGCTTCAGGATCTCGGCGAGGCTCGGCCTGGTCCGGCCGGAATCACCCGATATAAGTTCTTTGATGTAGAGGCCCGATTCACCGACGACGTCGATGACATATCCGCCCTCCTCCACACCCACGAGTTCGATATCGATGACCCGCCGTTCCCTGACCAGATCGGCCCTTCTGTGTGATACCCGCTTCGGTGTGCGCTGGTGTATTATCACACCTTTGAGCTGATCGAGAGCAGATCTGACCTCGTCCGGGGAGACAGAACCGTCAATCTCGACCAGGATCCTGTATTTCTTATGCGCTTTGTCTGATTTAAGGGTTTGCACCGCTCTTCTATCGGCCAGCCCCTCGAGGCTGACCGCGACCCGTCCTGCGGCGCTCCGGTTGATCGCCTCCTCGAGGTCGCGGAGTGCGACGGTGCGCCGCCTGGGGGCGGTCATCTCCATCACGAACGGCCGCCCGGTGCCGAGCATCCTGGCATCGATGTCCTCGCGCCCGGCGCCGTGCAGGACCGCGCATTCCGCCAGGAACGCGGCAAGGGCGGGCCGGCCGATCAGCTCCTCCACAGAGTCGGGGTACTGCTTCCCGGTGCCGCCGCACCGCTCGCAGCCCTTCCCCCGGCATACCCGGCAGTCCCAGTGCGTCTGGGGGATGCCGCGCTCGAACTTCCGGTACCGGCCGGCAAAAAAGACCGGGTTGATCTGGACGTCGACCGTGCCGGAGGCGATATCCAGGATCGCCACCAGATCGGGTTTTTTGAGATCCGCGGGCTTTCCGGTGATCGCAGAGACCGCCTTGCCCACCTCGCGGTTCATCTCGGCCTTCAGGGGCTCAGGGTGCGTAAGCCCGAGATCGCTCCAGACCATCTCCTCGCTCTCCGCCATCAGGGGCGGGACTTTTGTCCCGATCAGAAACGTCTCAAACTCGATTCCAGAAACCGCATCGACGACTGCCCGGGCCCAGGACTCGATCGCGTCGAGCTCCCCGCCGCAGATCCAGCACGGCGATTGCGCCTCGCGGTGGGGGACGTCGGCGTCGACTTCGTATGCGATCCGGAGCGCATGCCCGCGTTCTGCGTTCGAAAGCCCGTGCGAACGCTTCCCGAAGAACCTTCCAAGGCAGCGATCGCAGATGTCCCCGTAGGAGAGGATCGCCTCGACCTGCTCCATCAGGTCCATCCGCATTCCCTCCGGTCCAGTTCGTTCTGCAGGACGGCGATCGCGTGATCGGCGTGCAGGGAGCGTGGCCCCAGCGAGAAGCGGGGCAGGCCCTCGATCAGCGCACACTCCTCCGGGGAGAAGTTCTCGTGATCCGAGAGGAGGAACCCCTCCGGGAGGGAGGGGGCAGCCCGCACGTCGCTGCCGTCCTCCTCGAGCACCGCGATAGAAACCTCCGCAAGCAGGCGCTCCAGCCCTCCGCGGCGGACGTAGATGCCGGGCGCCGACTCCCGGAAGAGCGCCCCGCAGGGGATCGCAAGCGCGGATTTGATCATGCCGCCCACGCTCCGCTCGTCGGGGCTGAGGGAGCGGACCTCGCCGCCCCGGAAGAGGACGGTCTTTGGCGGTGCGGGCTCGCCGCAGAGGACGAGATAGCACTCGGCATCACGCCTGAGTCCGTGGGAGAGAAAGAGGGAGGCGGCAGCGCAGCGGCAGAGGATATCCATCCTTCCCGCGCTGCCGGGAAGGTCGTTTAAGCTGAAATCGCCTGCGGTGGCCGCACGGTGGCCGACGACTGCAAACCGCCGCATCTCACTGCGTCCTGCCAAACTTCTTCATCATCCGCTGCATATTGAATTTGCCGCCGGCACCGCCCCGCATCCCCTTCAGGGCGCGCTGCATCACCTTGTAGTACTTGATTAAGTCCCTGACCTCCTCCGGCGCGACGCCTGCGCCCCGGGCGATCCGGTGGATCCGGGAGCTCCCGATCACCGCGGGGTCGTCGAGCTCCTCCGGGGTCATCGAGTCCATGATCACCTTGTACCGCGCCATTTTGGTGCTCGTGATATCGTAGGCGTCGTCCGGGATCTGGAGGTTGCCGAGCGGCAGCATGCTCATGATCTGCTTTAAGGGGCCCATCCGGTTCAGCGCCTCGAGCTGCTTGTACATGTCGCGGAGGGTGAACTTCCCCTTCATCATGGCGTTGACGTCGAACTCCTCGGGAGAGACGGCCTCCTCCGCGCGCTCGATGAGCATCCGGAGGTCGCCCATCCCCAGCAGGCGCGAGATGAACCCGTCGGGATCGAACCGCTCGAGATCCTCGATCGTCTCGCCGCTCCCGATGAAGACGATCCCGCTCTGCGTCTCCGAGACGGCGGAGAGCGCACCGCCGCCCTTTGCGGTGCCGTCCATCTTTGTGACGATGACGCCGTCGATATCGATCGCCTCGTGGAACCTCCGCGCCTGTTCGGAGGCCTGCTGCCCGAGTGCCGCATCGATCACCAGCCAGCGGTGGGTCGCCCGGGAGAGGTCGTTGATCCTGATGATCTCGTCGATCAGATCCTCCTCGAGCGCGTGCCGCCCCTGCGTATCGATGATGATCACCTCGGAGCCGGCGAACTTCGGCAGTGCGGCCCTGATGATCGCAAGCGCATCGGACTCGTTCGGATCGCCGAAGCACGGCACGTTGATCCGGTCGCAGAGCGTCCTGAGCTGCTCGAACGCGCCCGGGCGGAAGGTGTCGGCGCAGATCACGCCGACGCGGAGGCCCTTCTTCTGGAAGAACCGCGCCAGCTTCGCGGTCGTGGTGGTCTTCCCGCTCCCCTGCAGCCCTGCCATCAGGATCGTCTGCGGCCCGAGCGCCACCTCGGCGGTCGTGCCCATCAGGTTGACGAGCTCCTGGTACACGATCCGGAGCACGTGCTCCCGGACGCTCATCCCCTTCGGGGGCTCCTCTTCAAGCGAGCGCTGCTTGATCCGCTGGGAGAGGTGCATCACGAGCTTCACGTTGACGTCGGCCTGGAGGAGTGCGCGCTGGAGGTCCCGCACCAGCTCCTCGACCGCCGCCCGGTCGATCACGGTCTTCCCCGCAAGCTTCTTGATCGCGTCCTTCAAGGACGGACCCAGTTTATCAAGCACAGGCCTCGCCTCCGCCGAGCAGCTCGTTCACGACCGACTGCGGCATGAACGGCACGATATCGTCGTAGCCCTGCCCGGTGCCCAGGAAAAGGATGGGTTTTCCGACCGTGTGCGCGATCGATATGGCGGCGCCGCCCTTCGGGTCCATGTCGGCCTTCGTCAGGATGACCGCGTCTGTCCCCACCGTCTGGTTGAACTCCTCGGCGCGGATGACGGCGTCGTTCCCGGCGACCGCCTCGTCGACGTAGACGACGAGATCGGGCTTCATGACCCGCCGGATCTTCTCGAGCTGCCGCATCAGGTTGGCGCGGTTATGGAACCTGCCCGCCGTATCGGCCAGGACGACGTCGATGTTGTGGGCGGACGCGTAGGAGACGGCGTCAAAGAGGACGGCGGAGGGGTCGGCGCCCTCCTGGTGCTGGATCATCTTGACGCCGATGCGGTCGGCATGGGTCCTGATCTGCTCGATCGCGCCCGCCCGGTAGGTGTCGCCGGCGCCGATCACGGCGGAGAAGCCGTTCTTCTTCAGGTAGTGCGCCACCTTGGCGACAGTCGTGGTCTTCCCGGTACCGTTCACGCCGGTGAAGAGGATCTTCACCGGGCGCTCGTGCTCCCGGACGTACTCCAGCAGATCGAGCCCGTCGCCGAGCACCCCGCAGAGCGCGGATTTGAGCGACTCGAGGACGAGATCGTCGACCGATGCGCCGATCTTCCGCTGCCGCCCGACGAGCTCGTCCTTCATGCGGGCGATGATCTCGTCCGTGACCGGGAGCGCCACGTCGTTTTCGAGCAGCACCATCTCGAGATCGAGGAGGGGTTCGGCGATATCCTTCTCCTGCAGGAGGATCTCGCGCTCCCGGACGAGCACCCGGATCCGGTTGAAGAACGTGGGCTCCTCCCGCTCCTCCTCCGGGGGCGCCTCACCGGCATCTTCCGCCCCGACGGGCGGCTCCGGGGGCAGCGCCTCCACCTCTTCCGCCTCCGGTGCGGCGGCCTCCTCCTCAGGGAGCGGGCCTGCGGCCTCCTCTATGCTTGAACCGAACTTATGCGTGATATTCTTCAGTTTCGTCTTTAAGGAATCAAACATGGGATCAGCTACCACCCCGGGCCTGCTGGGCCTGCTGGACCTTCTGGTATGCCGCCTCAAGGCGGCGGGTGAGCTCGTTCGCCTGGATTCGCAGCTGCTCGAGTGAATCGGCCATCTTCTTGCCGAGGGCCTCGAGCTCGGTCATGCGATCCCGGAGGTATTCCGCTGCATCTTTGCTGGTGCGCTCGACGACGACATCGGCGCCGATATTCACGAGTACGTGCCCGGGATCGATCACCTGCGCCCTGACGATTGCCCCGCCCCCCAGGGGGAGGAGGACGATCCCGTCTTCGCTCTGCTCCAGCGTCTGGAGCGACTCGACGGCGGCCATCGCATCCATCCTCTGCTGCTCGATCAGGTTGAGCTGCTGGGAGATGATCTCCATCTGCTGGCCGTACTCGTTCAGGTACATCTGAAGAGCCTGAATCTCTCGGGGATCAACCGTATCCACGTTACTCACCATGTACTACGGTAACTGCATCGACGGTGATATAATTTCTCTTCAGGCGGTGCTCGCTCCCGATGGTGCAGAGCGTCCGTTCGACCGCCAGACGCTCGTTTGCGGCCTGTACTACCTTGGTGTAGGGCTTCCATTCCCTGGTGATCCGGAACGTGCCCCGGACCTCATACGTCTCGTTTTCCATGCCATTCACTCCAGAAATCCAAATACTTCTTCTATCCGCCCGAGCTCAAAGCCGGTCGTCATGCTGCCTGCGATGTAGCCCTTGCTGTTTGCAACGAGCCCGGTACCGATGAGCCCGCTTCCCATATTGACCGATCCGAGCCCGACCGGGAGATCGGTGACGCGCTCGAGCAGGGCGATCTCGCGCTCGCCTGCGCGGGGATGGACGAGCACTCCCCTGTTCGTCGCATACCCCGCCATGCCGACGGTCTTGATCCCGCCGAGCGTCAGCCGGATCACCGGCACGCCCAGGCAGAGCCCGACCTCTTCCGCAGCCTCCTGCGGCATATCGGGATGGACGGCGGCGAACGAGTCGTTCGCGAGAATGACGTTTCCCGCGGCGTTCATAGAACTTTCAAGGAGGAGGACTTCGCGGTAGTCCTCGAGCGCCGTACGCTCGTCGCCGGCAATAAGCCCGCTCACAACGACGCCGCGGCTGTTTCCCGCGAGGAGGGAGCCGATGATCGCGCTCCCCTGGATGGTGGTGGTCACCAGATCGACGCCGAGATCCTCCCGGAGCGCGTCGCAGTACTCCTGCGGCGTTCCCGGGGGTACGAATGCGATATCCTCAAACGTCCGGGAATAGACGCCGACATGCGGGTCGCCGGCGAGGGCGATCGTGCGGCTCATCTCACTCCTCGGCAAGCTCGGCCTGAACCTGCCCGTCCTCAAACTTCATGGCGCGGATCCGGATCTTCCTCGGGGGCTTCTGGCTGCCGCGCTCCCAGACCTTCTCGTTGATGCTCTGGTCCAGCTTGATCTCATCGCTCTTCATGTGACGTTCCAGGAACTTCCGGATGTCCTTGATCGCCGTATTGCTCCGCTTCCAGCGCGGCGCACGCTTCACCTCGCGAAGCGGGACGATATAGATATGCTCCTTCAGCCTCTCCACCATGGTCTACACCTTCAGTGTGCTGCGTCTCCAGTTTCGCCGCTTCGGGTGCGCAACCACGGTGCGGTTCGTTCCTATCATCACCCATGCGGGCACGCGGCGGTTCTGCTCGCATGCCTTTGCCAGCCGTATCTTCCGGCTTTTACTCACTTTACTCATAGATATGCTCCCGCTGCCGTCTTCGTTATTTTCTCGTGATCCTGTAGTCTTTCTTTGCAGGCACGAGCTGTTTTAACAGGTCCTTCAGCTGCTCATCGGTGATCCGCTGCCGGATCCTGCCGCTCTGCGCGAGCATCACGAGCTGCTGCTCGACTGCCCGGGCAAAATCCGGGCGCGTCAGTTTGATGGTATTCAGCCTCTCCCTCGCTTCGGGTTCAAGGACCTGCATGAGGATCAGGCGGATCTGAGACTCCATCTGCTTCTGCCGCTCGAGCTCCTCCTCCATCGCCTGCTGATCCATGGCCTGCCGCTGCATCTGCTCCCGTCGCCTGCGGCGGATCTCAGCGAGTTCGTCGTCTTCCATCAGACATTCCTCGTATCAGTACCGGGTCAGGGTGGGGGCGAGCCCGGCGGCCTTCTCTCTCTGGCTGTGCGCGATCCCGTCCAGGAACGCTCTGCCGGCAGGGGATATCGACCGCCCTTCCTTATTCTGCGCGACATACCCTGCCGCCTCCAGCTGCTGGAGGATCTTCCGGAGGACCGCGCCGCTGCCCCGCCTGAACTGGTAGGGGTTCGAGCCGCGGTCCTGCTTGCCTCCGTAGAAGCTGCGCATCCGCTGGATGCCGACAGGGCCGTCGATATAGACACGCCGCAGCACCGAGGCTGCACGGACATACCACCAGTCCTCGTCCTCCGGGGGCATCTGCTTGTGGACCCCCGTCTTCACGAACGCCGCCCACTCGGGCGGCTGGATCTCGGGTATTTTCTTCAGTTCTTCTGCTGTCTGCCGAATAAGCATATCAGCAGGGACGTCATATACGGTTGTCATTGGTAAACCTCACCATCGCTAACAGTCTTTATATATTTGACCAATTACGTTTTATATATTTCGAGAAACTCATCCCTGACGTCTCATCCGCCGCTCCGCAAGCACCATGGTCCGGCCGCGGACCTGCACCAGATCCGCCCCGGCAGAAGCCGCGATCGCCTCCGGATCGATCTCGGTGTTCTTCAGCCACCGGATCTTGACGATCTTTCTGTCTTGTATCTGGCGGCGAATCTCGTCGATCATCACCGCGGTGCAGCCCCGTTTCCCTATCCAGACCGTGGGCTTCATGCGATGGATCGCCTCCCTATCCACGGGAAGACCTCCTGGCAGGGTATCGCGCCCGGTGGCCGCACGCAAGGCAGGTGACGACCACGCGCCCCCGGTGTATCCTCACCCGCATATTCACCCCCGGGACCAGGAACGCTTTGCATCGGCGGCAGAACTGCCGGCGGAGCCGCCGATCGATACGGATGCGCTGGCGCATGGCGATCTTTCGCGCGAGTTGCACGCACCGGCGGCTCCATTCCGGTTCTTCCGGGAAGAACGCTGCCGCCTGCAGAAAGAGCGTCTCGATCCGCTCGCGGGCGATCTTTCGCGAGCCGGCCTTCTGCGTTCTTCCTCCCATGCTCCAGCGCTCCTGAGTCACTGAGGTTGGCGAGGATACCATATATAGGACGATGGTCCGGGGTCAGCGCACCCGCACCCGGCGGCCCTCGACGACGAGCCGATCCTGGCAGAAGAGGCGGACCGCCTCGGGGAGCGCCGTATGCTCCTCGGCGAGGATCCGTTCGGCGAGCGAGTCTTCGTCGTCGTCGGGCAGCACCGGCACGCACCGCTGCAGGATGATCGGTCCGGTATCCATCCCCTCGTCCACGAGATGGACCGTGCAGCCAGAGACCTTCACCCCGTACTCGAGCGCCTTTCGCTGCGCGTGCAGCCCCGGAAACGCCGGCAGGAGCGCCGGGTGGATGTTGATCATCCGGTGCGAAAACGCGTGCACAATGCCGGACCCGAGGATCCGCATATAGCCGGCAAGGACGAAGAGATCGGCGTTGCAGTCCTGCATCGCTGCAAGGAGCGCCTCCTCGTACGCCGCCCTGTCGGAAAACCGCCCGGCGTCGACGACGGTCGCCTCGATGCCGGCCCGGCGTGCGCGCTCCAGGGCATACGCGGACGGGTTATCGGAGATCAGCCGGACGCAGATCGCCGGGATGTCACCCGATGCGATCGCATCGATCACCGCCTGGAAGTTCGATCCCCTGCCGGACGCCAGCACCGCAATGCGCTTCATAGGAAACTTTTGGCCCTGCGCCTCATTAACGCTTCTCTGTGCCCTCTTCCCGCGACGGGATGATCAGCTTCACCTTCACAATCCGCCTGCCCCGCATCTGGAGCACGACCAGGGTGATGTTGCTCTCATCGATCCTGACAACCTCCCCGCGCCGGGGGATATGGCCGAGCCGGTCGATTAAGAGCCCGCCGATGCTCTCGTAGGCATCCTCAAGCGGCAGCCGGATGGCGAGGTCTTCGTTGAGCCGCTCCACCCGTGCCCTGGCGTCCACCTCGTAGACCCCGGCCTCGAGCTGCTGCACCTCCGGCTCCTCCTCGTCGAACTCGTCCATGATCTCCCCGACGATCTCCTCGAGCATATCCTCCACCGTGACAATCCCGGCAAACGACCCGTATTCATCCAGGACGACCGCCATATGGACCTTTTTGCCCTGCAGGTCCTTCAAGAGCTCGTCGATCTTCTTGCTTTCCGGGACAAAGTAGGGCTCGTGCATCAGGGTCTTGATCGTCACGCCCTTCCGGTGGGAGAAGACCGCCCCGAAGACATCCTTGACGTTCAGGATGCCGATCACGTTGTCGATATGCTCGTGGTAGACCGGGATCCGCGAAAAGCCGGTCTCGTTGAAGATCGGTATGGCGTCCTCGATGGTGCTCGCATCGTTCATCATCACCACGTCGGCACGGGGGGTCATGACCTCCCTGACCACCGTATCCCCGAACCGCAGGACAGAATAGAGCATCGCACGCTCCTCCTCCTCGATCGTCCCCGCCTCTTCGCCGACGTCGATCCACTCCTTGATCTCCTGCTCGGTGATGGCCGGTTCCTGGAACTCAGAAATGGACGAGAATCGGGCTTTCGTCCGATCGAGAGTCCAGAGCAGCGGGTAGAAGATGCGGGAGAGGAGAAGGATGGGACGCGACACCCAGACGGCCAGGCGGTCGGCGTACCGGGTGGCGTACATCTTGGGCCCGATCTCCCCGAAGATCAGCATCAGTATCACGACGACGCCGGTGGCGATACCGACACCGGCATCCCCGTAGAGGGCGATGGCGATCGCTGTGGCAAGGGAGGCCGCTGCGACGTTGACGATGTTGTTCCCGATCAGGATGGTGATGAGCGCGTGATCCGGCGACTGTTTCAGGGTGGCAAGCGCAGTTGCACCCTTCCGCCCCTCCTGCAGGAGGAGGCGGACCTTTGCCCGCGAGAGTGAGATGATCGCAACTTCCGAACTCGAGAAGAAGCCGGAGAGGAACAAACAGAGGACGAACAATACGACTTCAACCACGAAGATGTCGACGACCATTTACTCCACGCCGAGTAACGGCACGATTACGCTTCTGTTCATATGTGTAAAGACACTGTACTTTCGCAGTAAGGGGTAATAAAATCTGCCCTTACGAGACTATTTCCATGAGAAAGGCCAATTCTCGCATGAGAAGCGTGATCTTCTCCTCTGAACTGAGATCGTGGGCGAAGTGGCGATCCTCAAGCTCCAGGGTGAGGTTGCCGCGATATCCGGCGTCCGCGAGGGTCTCGAGCACCAGCGACGCATCGGGATCCCCGTACGTGGGATAGTGCGGGACTCCGCCCCGTACCGCGCTCACGTGCACGTTCACCATCCGGTCGACGCAGCACTCGATATACTCCACCGCCTCGGCAGGCGAGTCCGTCATCGCATGCCCCATATCGAGCGTGAAGGCGAGCCACTCCTCCCGGTCCAGCAGCTCCCTGACATCCCCCGGGGTGCAGAGGAGGGAGTTCACCTTCGGCTCCATATTCTCGATCGCCACCTTCACCCGGGCACCCTCCGACGCTTCGCGGAGGGCGTCGATGTACCGCTCGAAGCGCCGGTAGTCGTCCGCGGCCGGGGCGCGCTTTGCCGTCCGCCTGCCGGGGTGGACGGTCACGACGTCCGCCTGCAGGCGATCCGCAAACGAGATCGCGGCGAGGGTGTACTCGACCGAGGCTGACGAGACCTTCGGGTTGATGGAGCAGGGGTTGAGATCCAGGATCGGGGCATGGACGGTGATCGGGGCCAGCTCCGGATGGGCACCGATGCACGCCGACACCTCGGATGCCGGGCAGCCCCGGAGCCAGAAGTGCGGGGTCTCCATCCAGAATTCTATGCCGTCGAGCCCCGATTCGGCAACAAAGTCGAATATCTGCTCGCAGGGATATTCGTGGAAGAGCATACTCGAAACACCGTAACGACCCATGAGACTATTTCATATAAATCATCATTCTAATACATTCTGATGGAGTCCTGCAGAAGCCCCGGCCATCCGGCGTCGGGCGGCATCACCGTGCTCGGGGTCGCGGATGTCTCATCCATCATCGCCGAACTCCTGGACGACGCACGGCTGGACCGGATATGGGTGCGGGGAGAGGTGACGAACTACAGGAACCACTCCTCAGGCCACCGCTACTTCTCCTTGAGCGAGCAGTCCGCCTTTGGCGCGAGCGTGATCAACTGCGCGATGTGGAGGACCTCGGCCCGGAGCCTGGACTTTACGCCGGGAAACGGCATGGACGTCATCGTGCACGGCTCCGTCGAGGTCTACGAGCCCCACGGGAAGTACCAGCTCATCGTCCGGGAGATGTACCGGGCGGGAACCGGGGAGAAACACCTCCTGGTCGAGGAGTGGAAGCGGCAGCTCGCACAGGAAGGGCTGTTTGCTCCCGAACGCAAGCGGCCGCTGCCGAAGTTCCCGACCTGCATCGGGGTGGTCACGTCCCCGACCGGCGCCGCGCTGCAGGATATCGTCAACGTGATCGGCCGGCGCTACCCGGTCGAGATCCTGGTCTCCCCGACTGCCGTGCAGGGCGAGGAGGCGCATATCGAGATTGCCAGGGCGATCCAAAAGATCGACGGGCGGGTCGACCTGATCATCGTCGGGAGGGGCGGGGGCAGCTTTGAAGACCTCTTTGCCTTCAATCACCCGGACGTGGTGCGGGCGATCGCCGCGTGCACGACGCCGGTCATCAGCGCCGTCGGGCACGACACCGACGTCTCCCTCTCCGACTTCGCCGCCGATCTCTGCGCGCCGACGCCTTCGGCGGCGGCCGAACGGGCGGTGCCGGACAGGAGCGATCTGCTCAGAGACCTGCGGGAGCAGGCGGGGCGCATGCACGCGCTCATGGCGCGCCGTCTCGCGGACGCGCGGCGGGATCTTGGGGATCTTGCAGGGAGGATGCAGCCGCGGAGGCTGCTTCGGAGGCTCGACGAGCGGATGGCGCACCTCGCCGACCTGGAAGAGCAGATGCGGCGCGGCGCGGACGCCTACTTCCTGCAGAGAAGGCTGCACCTTGCGGAGGTTGCGGCACGGCTCGAGGGGAAGAACCCGATCGCCCTCATGGAGCGGGGGTACTGCGTGGCGCAGAAGGATCGGCGGGTTGTCCGGTCGATGCGGGAGATCGCCCCCAGAGACCGGATCACCCTGTACATGAAGGACGGAAGGAGCAACGTTGTCGTGGAGGATGTCGTCTATGACGGAGACGTATGAGGAGCTGGTGGCGGAATTAAGAGAGATCGTGCGGAAGATCGAAGACGGGGATGTCAGCCTGGAGGAGGGCGTCGCCCTGTATGAGCGGGGTGCGCTCCTGGTGAAGCAGTGCGAAGATCTCCTGACCTCGGCAGAGGTGAAGATCAGCCATCTTCTCCGGGAGTGACCGCTATCAACTCGACGGTCATCCCCTCCCCCCGGCGGAGGCGCTCGATCATGGTGCGGGGAAGCGTCCTTGCCACCCGATCGGAGCTGATGCCGACCGTCCTGCCGCAGACAAAGGTGCTTTGCCTCCAGACGAGATCGGTCGGGTGATCCAGGGAGAGCGCGCCGCTGCCCCGCGACCGGATCTCCACGCTCTCGTCCCCGACGGTGATCCGGGTGATCAGGCGCGCCCGGTCGTCGGCAAGCGCCCGCCTGAACCCGGGCGAGAGATCGGCCGCACCCTTATCGGCGGCGACGCCGATGATGCAGTCGCCGGAGAGGGTCACCTCCCGGTCCTTTGTCACCTCGAACGTCGTCGGATGCGTCCCCCGTATCAGCGGGTGGCCGCGGCAGCGTATCACTTCACGGGCCTTCATGCTTTATAAGGAGAGGTAGCCATTCCTAATGAATGATGAGCATCCATTGCCCGGTATGCAGGGCCAGATCCGAGCACCGGATCCTTCGCGAAGCCGCCGATCTGCTGGTGCAGTGTGCGGAATGCGGGCATATCCACCATGTCGCAAAGCCGTCGCCCCCCATGCCCCTCCAGGTCAGGGCGGTGGTGAGCAGGGAGGGGGAGTCCTCGGTCTGCAGCGTGGATCTGCTCGACAGCGACACCTGCGCCGTCGGCGACCTGATCGTGGCGGAATGCGGGGACGAGGCCGTCGGCGTGGAGATCACCGCGATCGAGGCGGGCGAGCGGCGGCTGCAGCGGGCGCGGGCATCGGATGTGACGACCCTCTGGACCCGGGCGGTGGAGCAGGTGGTGGTGAAGATCTCGGTGCATGCCGGACGCCAGACACTGCCGCTCTACCAGGTCGCCGACGGCGAGCAGGAGTACGTCGTGGGCGGGATCTATACGATCGGGGGCAGGCGGTTCCGGATATCCCATATCAAACTGCGGGACGGCCCGGTGCTCCGAAAAGAGGGGTGGAAGGCGTTTGCGCGGAGGATCAAGCGCATCTATGCCACCCGCGTATAGGGATCAGACGGATCAGAAGCGGCCCGTCTTCCCGGCATCTCCGGGCGGGCTGAACCCGCGGCCGGGATCGGCCGATATGCGGTTTTGGGATATCCAGGCAGGATAGCAAAGCCCCGCTGGGTGCAGGCGCAACCGGTGCGTCGTGCGATGCATCGTGCAGAGGCATCAGGTATCCGGTTCTTTTGCGGCCGTAGTGATGCAGTGGACCGTGGCAGGCATCTCCTCACAGAAGAGATGCCTCCCGCCGGCAGAAGAGTTCCAGTATGAACGTATTCAAAGCAGGGTTGAAAAATGCGTCTGGAAGGCAGGCATCGGCCAACAATCCCCTGACCGGGATTTCGTCAATGCCGGTCAGAGATACTTCTTTATAGCCGCCTCGAGCTCCTCGCGGTGGACCAGGCCTTCAAAACGCTCCTTCACCTCGCCGTCCACGAGCACCAGGATCGTGGGGGTGACGCGGAGGTTGTACTCGCTGATATACTGCTGGTTCCTGACGGCGTCGATCGCCTCGATCCGTATGCCGAGAGCGCTCTCCACCTCCCGGTTGATCGGTTCCTGCTCCTCGCAGCCCATGCAGCCCTCCTGATAGAAACAAATGACGTTCACTGCCATAGAAGAGAGGGTGGGGGGAGGATTATAAAAATGCTCTGATCCGGTGCGTTCACCCCTGCTGGACGGTATGGAGGGTGACGCTCGCGGTCTGGTAGCGGTAGCGGATCGTGAGAGAGTCCTCTGACTTGCCGGTGATCTCGCCGAACCGCATGGAAATGGTCGTGTTCTCGTCAGGGAGTATATCGGGCGTCGTGGTGAAGCCGAGAGGGATCATGTCGCCCATACCGACATCTGTCGCGTTGATCCCGATCTGGGCGGCATCCTCCGCCGAGAGATTCATCTCAAGGGGGTTTCCCCCGTAGTCGAGGGGGATCGCCTTCGTCTCCCCGGGGCGCATGCCGATAATGCCTGCCGATATCGCGTTCAATTCAAACCCGAGCAGCCCGAATCCCGAGAATCCCTCGAGCTGCGGGTAGAGGATCGGCACGTCCGCGACGTTCTCCATCGAGACCGCCATACCCACCGGGATCTCGATCCCGCTCGAGAGGACGACGGCGTGTCCGCGCTGGAGCTCGGCGCTCACGAGCGCCTGATCGGTCGAGAGGACGGGACGGCCCTGCATATCGTAGATCGTGTAGTCGATCGCTGCGATATCCCCCGCCTCTGCCTTGCGGCCCTGGTTGAAGATCGGGCTCAGGTACGTCCCCACCATGGCGACCGCGATCATCAGGGCGACGGCGACGAAGAGCACCTTATTCCAGTTCTTTGGTTCACCCTTCGAATTCTTCTGCGTCTTCTTCATCCAGAGTATAGTCGTCTTGTATGACGATAAAATAGTATCTTTCCCGGGCGGGAGCGGACCGGGTGCAAAAAATATATATCTTGTTAACACTACCTAAAGGTTAGGCCGGACGGCATGACCGCCTCCGGCCCTGGCGATCACAGAAGGAGTGAGAAACATGGTGGAAAGACGCCCTTATCGCACAATTTGGCAGGATTTTGACGATATCATGGCAGAGATGGAGAGCAGGTTCCAGTCGCTGATCGGAGGGCTTGGAGCACGGGGCGAGGAGTTCAGGGGGCGGATGCTCCCCGCTGTCCGCGGCGATCTCCGTGTCGACGTCCGGGACCACGAGGACGAGGTGATCGTCGTGGCCGACCTCCCGGGCGTGCAGAAGGAGGACGTTCATGCCCGCCTCCTCGATCCGAGGCGGCTGGAGATCTCCAGCAGGCGGCATGCGGAGGCCGAGGAGACGAGGGAGGACTATTACATGCGGGAGCGGATCTACGGCTCGATGAGCCGGGTGGTCGTGCTGCCTGCCGAGGTCACCGAGGAGGGGACCAGGGCCACCTTCAAAAACGGCGTGCTCGAGGTCCGCCTGAGGAAAGCACCGACCGAGGCGGGGACGACAATCCCCATAGAGTAATCGTATTTTTGAGATTCTCCGGTATACCTGACCGATTAATTGAAGTCAAGGCAGCGAGACATACTCTTGATGGACAAGAAGAAGGTCAAGGATTACATGACCTACGACGTCGTCACCGTCGATATCCACGGCACGGTGAAGGACGTCATCGAAGCCATAAAGAAGACGCTCCATGACGGTTTTCCGGTCGTTGACGGGAAGGAGGTGGTGGGATACATCGCCGCCCGGGATCTCCTCTTCGCCCATCCCTCGACCCCGGTCGAGCAGGTGATGTCCCGCCACCTCATCGTTGCCGATCCCGATATGAGCATCAATGACGCGGCCCGCGTGATCTTCCGGTCCGGGATCCAGAAGCTGCCGGTCGTCGACGCGGCAAACAGCCTGATCGGGATCATATCGAATGCAGACGTCATCCGCTCCCAGATAGAGCACGTCTCCCCGGAAAAAGTCTTCAAGTTCATCGAGACCTTAAAGAAACTCTACAACGTCGAGCCCACGCTCAAGCGGGAGCCGGTCACGATCTCGGCGCTCCTCCCCACCCAGGGAAAGATCTATGAAGACGAACTGGAGGGGCGGATGTACGAGATCAAGAAGGGGCTGGCCGAACCCCTCATCGTGGTGAAGCGCCCCGGCCGGATGATACTTGTCGACGGCCACCACCGGGCAATCGCGGCAAAGCGGCTGAATATCAGGACCCTGGATGCCTATATCATCGAGATCAACGAGAATATCGAGCTCGGGATGGAGCGGACGGCACGCACCCTGAACCTGCGGACGCTCGACGACATCAAGGTGCTGGACTATGCCCGCCACCCGCTCGTCGCGCTCACGCACCGGCTGGTGCGCCATACCTAGGATCCCTCGATCCGGGCATCGAATTTCTCGTTCAGGATGTGCTCCTTGACCACCGTACCCTCCGGGACGATGACCTCAGGCCAGATCCGCGTGCCGGAATGCACCACCACCCCGTTCTGGATCACGACACGCGGGCCGATGACGGTGTCGTTCTCGATGCTGCACCCGTCGCCGATGAGGGTGCCGTTGTCGATGACGCTCCCGCTGATCGTTGAGTCTTTGCCGATGATCACGCCGTTGTAGATCGACGACGAGAAGATCTTTGAGTTGCTCTTCACGATGCACCGCTCGCCGATGCTCGTATACGGGCCGATGATGACGTTCTCCTCAACGATCGTCCCGGACCCGATCGCCACCGGCCCGATCACCCGTGAATTCTGGGCGAGCGAGAGCGATCCGCCCATCTGGACCGGGCCTGCAATCTTTGCGCCCTTCACGTAGAGGTCGCCGCTGATATTCGTGAACGTGATGTCCTGCAGCTTCCACCGCTCCGCCTGCCGGAGTGAGCGGGGATTGCCGACGTCCGACCAGTTGCCGCGGGCGAGCCAGGCCTTCAGGGTATACCCCCGCTGCATCAGGTCCGGGAAGAGGTGGCGGGCGAAGTCGTACTTCTCGTTTGCGGGGATGAAGTCAAAGATCCCGGGTTCGCAGACGTACATCCCGGTGCTTGCGAGGTTGCTGAAGATCTCCCCGGGCCCGGGCTTCTCCTTGAACCGCTTGATCTGGTAGTGCGCGTCGATCTCCGCAATCCCGTACTCGGTGGGATCGTCGATGCTGATCAGCCCGATCGTCGTGATCGTATCGTTCTTCAGGTGCTCGCGGTAGAACTCGAGCAGGTTCAGGTCGGCCACGTGATCGCCGCCGACGACCAGGAACGGCCCTCCCTCCAGATACTTCTGGGCGTTCTTCACGCTCCCGGCCGTGCCGAGCTTCGTCTTCTCATGCACGTAGGTGATATCGGCGCCGAAGAGCGATCCGTCGCCGAGCGCATCCTCGATCTCCCTGCTCTTATAGCCGAGGGTGATGATCACGTCATTGAACCCGAGATTGGAGAGGTGCCAGACGAGATGCTGAACCGAGGGCATATTCACGATCGGAACGCAGGGCTTGGGGCGATCGAACGTGAGAGGGCGGAGGCGGGTGCCTTCGCCGCCGCACATGATGCAGACCTTCATGTTCACTCCATTAGTATGCGTATTGATATAACCCTATGGGGCTGCAGCATTCCGGAACCGGCAGATAGACATGGCGTGAGATCCTATGAGGTACCGATGGCGGCGTTTGCATGCACCCGCTGCGGAAAGTGCTGCATGGGTTTCGGGAGGTACGTCCGGATCGAGCGGCAGGTGAGCGGACGCGATTTCCTCTGCCGGTTCACGCTCACCGGGGAGCGCTCCGCCCTCCGGGTGGAGGATCGCTACCGCAGCCTCTTTGCCGATACGTCGCAGCATGCGAGGCATCCCGCGTGGTGCCCGTTCCTCCGGAAGGTCAGGGATGAGGAGACGTACGTCTGCACGGTCTACTCCACGCGCCCATCGTTCTGCAGGTCGTTTATCTGCTGCACCATGCGGATCTTCGATACTGCCGGCACTCCCGTCGGGAGCGTCAAGGGGAGGAGGAGCCTGAGCACGGGGGATGCCGAACTCGGCCGGTGCTGGGCGGAGCGGGTCGCCCCCCTCACCACCGATGACGACGCGCTCTGGCGCTCGCAGGCGGCGGCCGCGCTGGAAGAGGCCGGATACAGGGTTGAGATCTATGAGCAGGACTGAGCGGACACTCCCGGTCCGGCACGGCCGGGTGGCGTGCACGGAGGATCGGCAGGCGACGATCGGCCAGTGCCGGTTCTGCGTCCACTCGACGCATTTTATCGTGCAGGGAAGAATGCTGCCGTCTCCCGCCCGCGCCTACTGCACGCTTCAGCGGGCGGTCACACAGATCGATCTCAACACCGTGGAAGCGGTGGTCTGCGACGATGCGGCGGGCGAAGGCTACAGGAGCATCATGAACATCATCAGTTAGGGGTCACTTTCGCCAGAACTCCCAGGGGTAGCGTGACTGGTACGGCACGCACCGGGCCTCCCGGGCAAAATCGGTCTCGATGGTGTGGTGCACGAGCCGCACCTCGTTCCGGAGTTCGCTGAGGATATCTTTCACCATCTCCATATCCCTCCGGAGTTCGTTCAGCTCCTCAAACGAGCGCTGCTGTTTCGCGGCGATCGTCCCGCCCTGCTCGAAGTGCTCGAGGCCCGCCTCGATCAGCTCGAGGATCGCCTCGTTCCGTTCGATCGACCGCTCCCGCGCGAACCGGTCGATCTGCTCCACCATATCGTAGTCGATCGTGAACGAACATCTCATTACCATGCAGTCATGTACCTCCTGCTGCCGTGCTCGTACTTCCGGTCACGCGTATGTTCATCCGTCGTTAAATAAGGATGCAATAAAGTTCATATCGACATGCCTCTCGAAGTGCTCGGCCAGGTCGTCGTACGCGCCGTCGACGCCGGGCTCTCCTGCCCCCGGGCCGTCCCCGAGGGGTTCGTACGCCTCCCCCTTTCTGGCGTACAGCAGCGCCAGAAGCGCGTTGATCGCCGATGCGTTCTGGAAGAGGCCGTGCATGTAGGTGCCGAAGACCAGGCCGTCCGGGCTCGCCGCCCCCTCTCCTGCAAACGCTTCCGGAGAGGTCCCGCGCTCGGTCTCGCCCATATGGATCTCGTACCCCGTCACCTCCCCCATGGACGATAGAATCGGCCCAACAGGGCGGGCACGCCTCTGCACCTGGACGGTGGTCTTTTCGTAGCAGGCAAACCTGGTGACGACGTCCAGCAGCCCGAGCCCGGCATGGGTGGCAGGCACCCCGGACTCGATCCCGCCGTCGACGATCTCCCTGCCCAGCATCTGGTAGCCGCCGCAGATGCCGATGATCGGGACGCCCCACCCCCGCGCCCGCCGTATCTCGTCGGCCGCACCGCTCTGCTTCAGGTCGGCCAGGTCATCGACCGTGTTCTTCGTGCCCGGGAGGATGATGCAGTCGTAGCCGGCAAGCGGGGCGCCCGGGGCGACATACTCCACGGATGCCGCCTGTTCGAGCCGCTCGAAGTCGGTGAAGTTCGCGATCCGGGGGAGGCGGATGACGGCGATCCTGACCGACCGGTTCGTGCTCCTCCGCTTGTCACCGAGCGAGAGCGAGTCCTCGCTCGGGAGGGGGATGCGGGCATACGGGACCACCCCGAGCACCGGGACGCCGGTGATCTCCTCGAGCTTCTTCACCCCGTCGTCGAAGAGGGAGGGATCTCCCCGGAACTTGTTGATGATGGTTCCGACGACGAGCGGCCGGATATCGTCCGGGAGGAGGCGCAGGGTGCCGTAGACCTGTGCAAAGACGCCCCCGCGCTCGATGTCGGCAACCAGGATGATGGGAAGGCGAAGAGCCCGGGCAAGCCGGATGTTTGCGATATCGCGGTCATAGAGGTTCAGCTCCGCAGCACCCCCCGCCCCCTCCACCACCACGTGGCCGTGGCGCTGGAGAAGAGCCTCAAACGCGCTCAGGGCAACCTCGAGCAGGCGATCGGTCTCGCGGTAGTAGTCCCTGATATGCACGTCCCGGTACGGCCGGCCGAGCAGGACGATCTGCGAGACCTGATCGCCCTTCGGCTTCAGGAGGATCGGGTTCATCTCGGCAGCGGGCGCGAGCCCCGCCGCGGACGCCTGCATCGCCTGCGCGATCCCGATCTCGCTCCCGTCGGCCGTCACAAACGAGTTCAGGCTCATGTTCTGCGATTTAAACGGCGCAACCGGGATGCCCCGGCGCAGCAGCGCCCGGCAGAGCGCCGCAACGGTCACGCTCTTGCCGACGTGTGAGGCGGTACCCAGGACGATTACGGACATTTCATCAGATATATCTGCATGACGCTTAAATAAGGGCAGCGTTCTTGTTACCTTATGGATCTCACGTTGCCTGCACGCAGGCTGCTTGCGAGCAGGTACCTTCTTCCCGGCGAGACCCCCGCCGATCTCTGGAAGCGGGTTGCCGGGGCTGTGGGCGGGTCGGACGCGCGGGAGTACCGCGCCGTGCTCGAGCAGCTCCTCTTCCTCCCAAACTCCCCCACCCTGATGAACGCCGGCACGCCGCTCGGCCAGCTCTCGGCCTGCTTCGTCCTCCCGGTGGAGGACAGCCTGGAGAGCATCTTCACCTCGCTCACCTATATGGCCCTGATCCATAAATCCGGAGGAGGAACCGGTTTTTCTTTCAGCCATCTCCGGCCGGCCGGGGATCACGTCAACGAAACGGCAGGCGTCGCGAGCGGGCCGGTCTCCTTTCTGCGGGTCTTTGACGCGGCGACGGAGGCGGTGAAGCAGGGAGGGCGGCGCAGAGGCGCAAATATGGGCGTGCTTGCGAGTTCCCATCCCGATATCGAGCGGTTCATCAACAGCAAGCGCCGCGGCGGGCTCCGGAACTTCAATATATCGGTCGGGTTCGATGCCGATTTCTTTTCCTGCTGCAGAGCGGGCAGACAGTACGACCTGGTAAACCCCCGGGACGGGAGCGTCTGGGGCAGCATCGATCCGCGATACCTCTGGCGCTCTGTCGCCGATGCCGCGTGGGCGACGGGGGAGCCCGGCATGCTCTTTTTAGACGAGATCAACCGCAGAAACACCGTCCCCGGCCTGGGGTGCATCGAGGCGACCAACCCCTGCGGCGAGCAGCCGCTCTTACCCTTCGAGAGCTGCAATCTCGGGAGCATCAATCTCGCTCGCTGCATCCAAAAGCACGATCTCGACCGTGAACTCCTTCGATCCGTCGTCCAGACCGCGGTGTCGTTCCTCGATGCGATCATCGACATCAACCGCTTTCCCATACCGCAGATCAGAGAGCGGACGCTGGCCACCCGGAAGATCGGGCTCGGCGTGATGGGTTTTGCCGAGGCGCTGATCCGGCTCGGCATCCCCTACGCGTCGGATGATGCGCTCCTGTTTGCCGGCCGCACTATGGGGTATATCCAGGCCGAAGCGCGGGCGGCTTCACGCGAGCTCGGCGAGCGGAAGGGGTCGTTCCCGGCGATCGAGCAGAGCATCTTCTCCGGTGCAATGCGCAACGCCACGGTCACGACGATCGCCCCCACCGGTTCCCTGCACCTGATCGCCGGCACCACGAGCGGGATCGAGCCGATCTTCTCGCTTGCCCATACCAGGATCATAAACGGGCAGCCGGTGGCCGTGACGACCGACCTGATCCGCGACTGCCTGCCTGCCCGGACGGGGGGGATCGACGTGCTGGCGCACGTCAGGAAGACCGGCAGCATACAGGATCTGCCGCTTCGGGACGATGCGAAGGATCTCTTCAGGACGGCGCTCGAGATCGCGCCGGAGCACCATGTGCGCATCCAGGCGGCCTTCCAGAAGCACGTGGACAACGCCGTGTCAAAAACGGTGAATATGCCGGAGGATGCAGGAGTGGACGATATCTGCAGGGTTTTTGAATATGCACGGAGTCTTGCATGCAAGGGCATCACCGTCTATCGGTATAAGAGCCGCAGGGATCAGGTCCTCTCGCAGGGATGCGACGTCTGTATTATGGATGTTGAGGCATGCCAAGAAATATATAACGAGAGCTTGTAGGTACATGTAATGAATGGTGGAATATGTCCGAAATGCGGACTTCCAAGAGAATTGTGTATCTGTGAAGAGGTAGCAAAAGAGCAGCAGAGAATTACTGTCAAAATTAACAGAAGACGGTACGGCAAAGAGGTTACGGTCATAGAAGGGCTGGATCCCTATGACATCGATCTCGAAGAATTGTCAAAATATTTAAAGGCAAAGCTGGCCTGCGGCGGCACGGTCAAGGATAGCTCGATAGAGCTGCAGGGCAACCATCGCGAACGGGTGAAAGCCCTGCTTGCCCAGAAAGGATATAGCATGGATAATATCACGTAAGCCGCCTTCGGCCCTGCAGGACCGGAAATCCAACACTCTTTTTTCCGATATAAGGCAGGGCCGCCCTGCCGGGATGCATCCGCAACCGGACCCCTGATGATCGCCATTGCCCGCAGGCAGGATCGGCGACAGGATGTAGAGAAGTCAGGCAAGGGGGGTGGCCTCCTCCTCTGCGGATGGTGTAACGCTCCAAACAGCGGCAGTCGCCTTGCCGGGTCGGCCACCCGTCCCGCTGCGGCATACACCGGGAGCACCGGTGCTGCACTGCAAGACATCCGGCGGGGACGATTCCCGGCGAGGAAGACGTTCGCGCAGCAGCACCCCCGCCGGGATCGGCAAGAATGCCTGTGCGATCCCCGAAGAGGGAGTGCATGGTTCGCCAAACCCGCCTTCGAACAGGATCCGGGTATCAAAGATGCTCGGGGCCCGGCTCAATGCGTTCACGTGCACGGATTCCCGCCGGCTGCCCCTGCGGGGAGAACCTCCCGGCGGGTGCGGTGCCCCGCACGGTCCACTGGAACGGGACAATATCAAAGACCGAATCCTTGGTAGCTGTATAATACTGGAAAACTTTCCCATGAAAATCAAGTCGATTTCAGAAGTGGAAGCCTCTCGCCGCTCA
>JAHKLN010000076.1 GCA_020854755.1 Methanomicrobiaceae archaeon
ATCGAGGTCGACCAGGTCTTCATCGGGTCGTGCACGAACGGGCGGTTCGAGGATCTCGCCGAGGCGGCGGAAGTGCTCGGCAGCGGGAGTTTCCACCGCGACGTCCGGGTGATCATCATCCCCGCATCGAGGGAAGAGTACTTAAAAAGCCTCCGCGCCGGGCTGATCGAGCGGTTCGTCGAGGCGGGCGCGCTCGTCGAGGCGCCCTGCTGCGGCCCCTGCATGGGCGGGGCGTTCGGGCTGCTGGCAGCGGGCGAGGTCTCCCTCTCGACCTCGAACCGGAACTTCCGCGGCAGGCAGGGGAGCACCGCATCGTCGGTCTACCTGAGCTCCCCGGCGACCGCCGCAGCAAGCGCCGTCTACGGCGAGATCACCGATCCCAGGGAGGCATGATGATGCGGGTATGGAAGTTCGGGAACGACATCGATACGGATGCGATCATACCGGGCAGGTTCCTGACGATCTACGATCCGGCAGAGCTTGCGCGGCATGCGTTTGAGGGCACGCGGGACGAGTTTGCAAAAGAAGCGCGGGAGGGCGACGTCGTCGTCGCCGGCAGCAACTTCGGGTGCGGCTCTTCGCGCGAGCACGCGCCGCTCGCGCTGAAGGGCGCCGGCATCAGGATCGTGATCGCGGAGTCGTTTGCGCGGATCTTCTACCGGAACGCCGTCAACTCCGGCCTCCTGCCGCTCGTCTGCGAGGAGGCGGGCCGGATTGCGGACGGCAGCGATGTTGCCGTCAACCTGGAAGAGGGCTATATCGTCTCGGGCGAAATGCGGCTTGCTATCGAGCCCGTGCCGGCCTTCCTCCAGCGGATCGTCGATGCGGGCGGGCTCGTAGAGTATGCGAAGGCCTTGGACCGGGTGGAGACATGCACCGGGTAGCCGCCATCGGCGGGGACGGGATCGGCCCCGAGATCATCGCGGCCGGAAGGACGGTCCTGGATGCGGCGGGCGAGCGGTATGGGTTCGATATCGCGTGGGAGGAGTTTGATATCGGGGCCGACCGCTACCTCGCGACCGGCGAGCTCCTGACCGAAGACGAACTTGCGGACCTCTCGCGCTTCAAGGCGATCTACTTCGGCGCAATAGGCGACGACCGGGTGAAGCCCGGGATCCTTGAGAAGGGGATCCTGCTTGCGATCCGCTTCCACTTCGACCAGTACATCAACCTCCGGCCGATCAAACTCCTGGAAGGCGTCTGGACGCCGCTTGCCGGAAAGGGGCCCGAGAATATCGATTTCGTCGTCGTCCGCGAGAATACCGAGGATTTTTACGTCGGGATCGGTTCCCGCTTCAGCGGCCGCGAGCGGCGCGTGCTCGAGGTGGAGAGGGAGCTCTACCAGGTGAAGTTCGGGCTCGATATCGAGACCGACGCCGACGAGCTCGCCTACCAGATAGGCGTGGTCACCCGCGAGGGGTCGGCCCGGGTGATCCGGTACGCGTTCGATCTCGCGCGGGCGCGGAAGAAGAAGCTGGCATCGGTCGACAAGGCAAACGTCCTCTCCGACGTCTACGGCCTCTGGCGCGACGTCTTCTCCGGGATCGCGGCGGAGTACCCGGACGTTTCGACCGAGTTCAACTTCGTGGACGCCGTCACCATGTGGTTCGTGAAGAACCCGGAGTGGTACGACGTCGTGGTCACGCCGAATATGTTTGGCGACATCATCACCGATCTCGGGGCGATGATCCAGGGCGGGCTCGGGCTCGCCCCCGGCGGCAACATCAACCCGGACGGGACATCGATGTTTGAGCCGATCCACGGGTCGGCACCGAAGTACAGGGGGATGAACATCGCAAACCCGCTCGCCACCATATGGGCGGGATCCATGCTGCTTTCGCATCTCGGAGAGGAAGCTGCGGCGGCGGCGGTGCTCCGGGGGATCGAGCAGAGCATCGCGGCGGGCGTCGTGACGAAGGATATGGGCGGTGCGGCGACGACGAGCGGCGTCGGGGACTACGTCGCCTCGGCCGTCAGATCGGGGTGACGCCTCCCCCGCTCAGGCCGGAGGAAATGTCTTCTGCATGATCAGGCGGTCCTCGCCCTCCTCGAAGTACGCGTCGTGCCTGCCGATCGCCACGAATCCGTGCTTCTCGTAGAGGTTTCTGGCGGGGCGGTTGTCGGGCGAGACCGAGAGCAGCACCTCGCGGGCGCCCGCCGTGCAAAGGGCGGCAATGACGGTTTTGAGCAGATACTCTCCGACCCCCTGGCGCCTCTCCGCCTCCCGCACCCCGAGCCTGATGATCCATGCGCGGGCGGGCGCGCGCTGCACGAACGCGCCGATGGAGTACCCGACGATCGCGCCGTTCTTCTCGGCGACGAAGAACGTATCCGGGAAGAGCACGCCCGACTGCCTGATAAAGACCGCGGGTTTGCATTCGCGCGGACTCAGCGCCCGCTCGAAGTCGCAGAGGGCGGCGAAATCCCTCTCCGCATACTGCCTGATGGTGCAGTCCATACCGTACTCTATACCGCGTATCCCGGCTAAAAAGTCTGTCCCGCGGCGCCGATGCGCCGGCCGGAAAGCGGGGTGCCAGCAGGGACAGCCCTATCTTTTTCAGATCCCGAACTGACTATTATTTCGTATGCTCGTCGGGATTGTTGCAGAATGATCGGGATGCCGGAAAGGGACTGGATATCTCCCGGACAGGCGGTAAAACCGCTCGCGGCCGGCCTGGGTATCGCCCTCCTCTTTGCAGGGCTCTACGCCGCAAGCCTCTATAATTACCTGCTGTTCCATACGCTTGCCGAGCTCTTCAGCATCGTCATCGCCGGCGCAATCTTCATCATCGCCTGGAACAGCCGGGAGATGCTCGACAATACCTTCTTCCTGATCATCGGGATTGCGTATCTCTTCGTCGGGGGGATCGACCTCGTCCATACGATGGCCTATGAGGGCATGAACATCTTCATCGGCTACGGCCCGAATCTCCCGACGCAGCTCTGGATCGCGGCGCGCTACCTTGAGGCCGGCAGCCTGCTCGCCGCCACCTTCCTGATCGCCCGGAAGTTGCGGGCGGAGTACGCGTTTGCGGCCTATTCGGCGGTCTTTCTCCTGCTGATGTACGCGATCTTCTCCCCCGGTCTCTTCCCCGACGCCTACATCGAGGGGGAGGGATTGACGCCGTTCAAAGTGGTAAGCGAGTACCTCATCTCGCTCATGCTGCTCGCCGCCATCGTGCTCGTCCATCGGAGGCGCGAGGCCTTCGAGCCGCGGGTGCTCCGTCTGATGATCCTGGCCTTTATCGTAACGATCGCCGCCGAGCTTGCCTTCACCCTGTACGTCGACGTCTACGGGTTCTTCAATATGCTCGGGCATATCCTGAAGATCCTGTCGTTCGCGCTCATCTACCTCGCCGTCGTCGAGACCGGCATCAGGAGGCCCTATGCCCTCGTCTTCAGGCGGCTCTCGCAGAGCGAAGGGCGGTACCGGTTGTTTGCCGAGAATTTCCCGGGGATTGCGTTCCAGAAGAGGCCCGACTTCTCCACAGTCTTCTTCCACGGGGCTGTGGAGGAGATCACCGGCTATACGGAGGAGGATTTTGTCAGGGGGAGGGTGCAGGTGCTGGATCTGGTGCATCCCGACGATCGCCAGGCCGTACTGGAGAGCGCGGAGCGCCTCAGAGCGACGCCGGGCGGTGCCGTCGACCGCGAGTACCGCATCGTCAGGCGGGACGGGGGGATCCGGTGGATCCGCGAGCATTTGCAGAGCCTGACCGACGGAGGCGGGGGGGCTGTGCTCATTCAGGGGACGATCCAGGACATCAGCGGGCAGAAGCATGCCGAGAACGCCATCAGGATAGCGAACGAGAAGCTGAGCCTGCTCAACCGGATCAACCGCCACGACATCCTGAACCAGTTAAACGTCATCCTCGGATACCTGGACCTCTCAAAGGACATGACGGATGATCCGGAGCTGCGGACGTACATGGAGAAGCAGGAGGCGGCTGCACGGGCGATCGAACGGTATACCGGGTTTGCCAGGGACTATCAGGAGATGGGGGTGAGCGGCCCGCTCTGGCAGTCAGCCCGGGAGACATTCCTCCGCGCGGTCTCGCCGATTGTCTCCGGGCAGATTCCAGTGGAGGCTGACCTCGAAGGGCTGGAGATCCTTGCCGATCCCATGCTCGAGATGGTCTTTTTAAACCTTGCAGACAATTCGCTCCGGCACGGCGGGCCGGGACTGTCCGGGATACGGGCGCATTACAGAAAGGAGGGCGGGGGCAGGATGACGCTCATCTACGAGGACGACGGCGAGGGCGTCCCTCCTGACAGAAAGTACCGGATCTTTACTCCCGGATATGGAAAGAATCAGGGATACGGGCTCTTTCTGGTCGGAAAGATCCTCGAGATCACCGGCATGTCCATCAGGGAGACAGGAATGCCCGGCCGGGGGGCGCGGTTTGAGATATCAATCCCGTACGGCGCCTGGCGGCTGGCTGCTGGGGAGAGGCCGCCGGATTCCGGCATTGAGGACGAGAAAAGCGCCGGAACAGAGGCCGGGGTATAGGAGAGGATGCCCCTCCCTTACCCTTTTCTTCGCCCCTGCTCGATCATCGTGCGGGCCATCTGGTAGGTCTCGATCTTCTCCTGCATATGCTCGATCAGGTGCTCCTTCATCCGGATCCTGGAGTCGATTATCCGTACAATAAGCGTCCTGGTCTGATCTTCGTCGAGGTACTGCAGCATCTTCGCAAGGAGCATGCCCCTGGGATCATGCCCCCATCCCATCATGCCGTATCGGCCAGTATGCATCGGCAACCCTCCTGCCTGATAGACAGAACCAAGGCCACTCGTCTCAGGCAGATAATACTATCTGAGGCAGGGGAGTCCGATGTCATTCCTCCTCCCGGGAGCGCTGGATCACCTGCAGCTGCGCTCCCTGTCCATGCAGGCGTTCAGCACCTCTTCCATGAGGTAGAGCGTCCCCTCGATCCCGGCGAGCGGGTGGGCATGGAGGAGGATGCGCCCCCGCAGTGGCGGCGTCAGCCCCACGAAGGCGGCATCGGGAGCCAGGGTCTGCTCGTATGAGGATCCGATGATGAGGTCCGGCGCATGCTCGCGGAGCACCTCCCTGACCCGGGAGAGATCGGTCACCTGCTCTGCCCGATACCTCGACGGCTGCACCGTGCTGCGGGAGGCGACGGCGACGATATCGGCGTCGAGATACCGCTCGAGCGTCTCTGCCGCATGCACGGCATAGGAAAACCCGGAAAAGACTGCCGCCCGGGGGGGATCGAACCGGCGGAGGTACTTGTCGCACGCCTTTGCGATCTGCTTCTCTGCACGCGCGCACTCCCGGTATACCGGTTCGGCATCCACCTCCCCGCAGGCTGCCTCAAGCCGCTCGAAGGCGGCGCGGACGCCGTCAAGCCCGAGCAGGGAGCCGCACCACTCGCCGATACCGCTCGCAAGGTCTGGGTTGACCCCGACCGTCAGCCCTCCCGCCCGGTTGAGCGCCGCATACCGGTCGGCGCAGAACGTGGCGGCGACACCTGCGCCCGCTCCGATGAGCAGCCGTCTCCCCTCCATCAGGCTGCCCCGGTAAAAGGGATCCGCAAGGCTGATCCCGTCGATGTTCACCCCCGGAGCATCGGGATCGATCGCGGGCGCGATCCCCCGGATCGCCGTGCGGTAGCCCGCCTCGAAATCGCCGAGAAATCCCGGGCTGTCGATGAGCAGGACGTCGTACTCCTCGATCATGCTCCTGATATCCTCGCCCATCACCGCGGGCACGCAGGTGTTGACGACCGCGATCCGGTCGGCATCGGAGATGCCGCCGATCACCTCCCGCAGCCGTTCTTCTGCCCCGAAGATGATATCGCTCTCGATGAGGAATGTGCCGAGGATGGGTGCGTTGATGAGCGTTGCCGGGTAGAAATAGCAGCCGCTCGAGCCGTGAACGATGACCGCGACCCCCTCGAGCCCTGCAAGGCAGGCGACCGCTCCTGTCATGGAGCAGGGCCAGAGGGGGTTGGTGCAGCCGTAGCGCCCGGGATCGCTCCCCTGCGTCAGTGGCATCTTTCGGAACCATTGGATGCCGGGGGATATAAAGAGGGCCGCAGGCTACCCGGAACGATCTCTCTTGACGACCAGCACGGGCTGCCGGGCGTTGCGGATCACGCTGGCGGAGACCGATCCCAGGAGGGCGCTTCTCAGGTTGCTCTTCCCGTGCGAACCGATGACGATGAGCGAGGCCTCCTCCTCCCGTGCAATCCTCAGAATCTCCTGGTCCGGGGCACCGATCGGCAGCCTGACCTTCGTCTTCAGCCCTGCCCGCTCGACGGCGCGCCGTACCTCCCTGATGCGCCGCTCGATCTCTTCGCGCATCTGCGCCTGCGCTTCGGTCTCGGCCTCGGGGGCGCTTCCCAGGAGTATCGGCCCTGCGGTCGCGAGCTCCGTAATCTCCCGCCGATCGAGCACGTGCACGATGACGACTTCTCTCGCCCCGGCGTCCCGCAGCCGCCTGATATAGTCGATCGCTTTTCCGGAGGGCCCGGAGAAGTCGGTGGGATACACGATGCGCGCAAACATGCAAGGACGCCCCGCATCAGTGGTGCTTCGTCAGGCTATATAATCTGGTGCATGGGGCACCGGCGGCCGGCACGCCTCACCTGCCGGTGCGGATCGCCTTCCGCCAGCGGTAAAGCATCCTCCTGATGCCCGCGGTCCCGACCGGCGCAGGGTACGGCGCCGGCAGCCAGGTCCCGGCCTCTGTGATCCGGAGATCGAGGGCCTCCGTAATCTCCTCGATCACCCGTGCTGCAGTGGCATCCTCCCGCAGGAGGGGGTGCAGCCGGTCGAACCTGACGGCGGTGCCGGCGAGATCGGCAAAACGGGAGAGCATCTCTTCCTGGTGCGCCGCCTCTGCCTGCACCGCTGCCTCGCTCTCGACCCCGCAGAGGGCGGCCGCATCCTTGAGGAACCGGAGCGTGCCCGCAAGGCCTACCGGGAACGAGTCGATCCAGGGCGTGCCGAACCGGCGGCGGAAGTCTTCGCCCACCGGCCGGAGGGAGGGCTCGCGAAGGACGTTTACCGCCCCGCCCCCGACCCGCCGGAGATCGGCGGTCCGGATCCCCCGAACAAACCGGAGGTTCACCGGAAGCCCGAGGAGCGAGAGGAGGCGGCGGACCTCTGCATAGTTCTCTTCGACATCGAACTCAAGGTTCTTCTCGCCGATCAGGTTCACGCCGCCGCAGTCCCCGGACGGCGGATCCGCAAGCGAGCCGGCAGCGATCAGGGCGTTTACCACGCCGTTCTCAAAAACCCCGCCGAGAAACCCGGAGGTCGGAACGGCGGCAAGCGGCACGCCCCACTCCCTTGCGCAGACCGCCCCCACATCGTCGCCGATCGTATCGACGATGCAGGTGCTGATCACAAAGACCGAGGCAGGGATGGGGCGCATCTCCAGTACGCCGGCGAGGGTCTGCTCCAGCGCCTCTTCGCCGCCGAAGATGATGTCGTTCTCTGTCAGGTGTGTCGAGAGGAGGTGCGGGATCTCCGCCGCGTCGCTGCCGAGCAGGGTGGCGTGGAGCAGGGAAAAATTGTGGTGCGCACAGCCCGCAGGGCCGTGGATGATGCTTATCGCGTCCTGTATCTGCGTCGTGACGGCCAGCGCCCCCGTCAGGGTGCAGCCCTCAAACCTGGACGAATTCGAGTGCGAAGGATTCGAGCTCATCCATCTCGAGGGGGGTGGGGATGCTCATGCGCTGGTTTCTGATGATGTCGGCCGCGAGCTGCCGGTAGACGCCTGCCTGTCCTGAGTCGGGGGCATACTCGATGACCGTCTGCCGGTGCAGCTCGGCGAGCTGGACGATCCGGTCGCGGGGGATATAGGCGATCATGGCGGAGTTAATCCGCCGGGCAAACTCATCCACCAGTTCCCGCTCGCCCTCCATGTTCTTTGCATTGCAGATCACGCCTCCGAGCCTGCACCTGCTCCGCGCCCGTTTCGAGAGGCGGGATATCGCCTTTGCAATGTTGTTTGCGGCATAGAGCGACATCAGTTCTCCCGACGTGACGAGATAGACCTCCTGCGCGTAGCCCTCGCGCATCGGCATGGCAAACCCGCCGCAGACCACATCCCCGAGGACGTCGTAGAGGATGACATCGCCGTCAAGCGCCCCGAGCCGCTCGAGCAGCTGGAACGTCGCGATGATACCCCGCCCGGCACACCCGATGCCGGGCTCCGGGCCGCCCGCCTCCACGCAGCGGACACCCCGGAATCCCCGGAACACCACCTCGTCCGTTGTGATGTTCCTGTCTCCCTGTTCACGGATAAGGTCGAGCACGGTCGGGATCCAGCTCCCGTGCATCAGCATGCGCGTGCTGTCCCGCTTGGGATCGCATCCGATCTGCAGGATGTCCAGCCCCTCGCCTGCCAGTGCTGCCGAAAGGTTCGCTGCCGTGGTGGATTTCCCGATACCACCCTTACCGTAGAGGGCGATCTGCTTCATTGCATAGATATGCGCCGGCAAGGAATATTAGATGTCTGGTGCTGAAGCACTAAAGATGATATATAAATATATTGTCGATTTATAATCTATTGTATTTTCTTGTTTACCGATTTTCTCAATGATTATTGGATGTATTAATGATCGGTTATTTCCATGCAAAAAATTCTATAACAAAAAGTATATTAATCACAAACTAAAGAAACTACGTCCTGACAGGGGGAGTTCCAGATTGGACCCGCATTATCGTTCACGATTGATTGCACTGGTTATTGCCATGATTGCCGTCTGTTCGGCATTCTCTGTAAGCCCGGTGGCCGGATTCAGGCTTGAAAACCGGGACGGGCCCGGAGCGGAAGCAACCCTGGTTGAGTCGCTCGTGCTGCAGGAGAGCACGAAGATCAGGGAGGAGTTCCTGGAGAATGCCACGGTCTATATCGACAGTAAAAGCGAGAAGTTTGCTCTGCATGAGCATGGCGGGTACATCGTGAGGGGGCTCTACATTCCCGAGGAGGATGCCATCTATCTCAGATCCGATGTGAATCCGGAACGCGCCGACGAGATTCTCGTCCAGCAGCTCGGCCATCGGGTATATGTGCTTCGCGGGTTTGAAAACAGCAGCGTGCTTCCGGAACTCTTCCCGGAGCCGCAGACGTATCTGTACCGGATCAGCCTGGTGGCCGGTGACCTCTCCCCGGAGTCGGTCTTTGCAAACGCCTTCATGCTCTATCACAAGGATCCCGACATGCTGGAGAGAGACAATCCGGATATATTCCGCTACATCTCCCTTCTGGTCGACGGAGGCAGGGAAGCGGATGCGGGGGCGGTGGACGCCCTCTATCTGCAAAACAAGCCCGGTTGAAGGCGGTTCTGCCATCGGGCCGCCCCTCTTTTTCGTGGTATCGGGGATGTCCGGAAACCCGTACCGCCCGGCAGGGTGCGGCCACCCCGGATCCTGTTTTCATTCTGGCGGTGCTATTCCACCGGACCGCGGCGGGCATCGTACCCTGAGAGGGGTGATCTCCTCCCCGCAGCGGCGATAGCCACTGGACAGCCGGGCCGCGGGTATCTCTTATTCCCAATACCTGCTGTATTGCCGGGTGAAACCGGGTGTTGCGACTTCATTCCAGAGGGGATCCGCCCGGCATCTCCGGTCTATCGGAGGAAAGGGACCGGGAATGGTCGAAACTGCTTCCTCCGGAAGACGGAGGCCGGGATCACTCGATCCGCTTCAGGATCCCCAGTATGAATATGAGGATGGGGATGATCTCGAGCCTCCCGATCCACATGATCCATATGAACATGATCTTTGCAGACGCCGCCATGTCGGGCGAGACGAATCCGGTGCTGATGCCGTTGTTGCACATCGCCGAGACGACCTCGAAGATCACGTGCTCCGAATCAAACCCGGTCGGGTGGAGGTGCATGACCAGGATGGTGGAGGCGAAGATGATGAGGAAGTAGAGCATGATGATCAGCATGTTCCGCGAGATCTCGAGGTCGGCAACGTTCTTCGGTATCACCTTGCCTTCGTATTTAAAGGGCACGAGCACCTTGCCGCTCACAAACATCCGCCTGAACCACCAGAACAGGCTCCTCCCCGCAAGCACCACCCGGGAGAGCTTGATGCCGCCTGCGGTGCTCCCCGAAGAGCCGCCGATCACCATCAGCATCGTGATAAAGAGCACGGTGACGCTCGCCCACTCGTTCGGCGAGGCATTCTGAAATCCGGTGCTGGTAGCGGCGGCCGCGGTCATGAACAGACCCTGTCTGAGCGCCGTATACGGATCCGCTCCGGTGAGCGTGATGAGATCCCAGGTGATCACGACGATGCCGAGCGCAACGATCATAAAGAGCAGCCTGGCCTGCTCGTCGCCGAAGAAGCTCACGCGCCGGTTGCGGTACATGTAGTAGTAGATCTTGAAGGGCAGGGCGCCTGCGATCATGACCGGGATGATCAGGAGCTCGAGCAGCTGGCTGTTGTAGAAGGCTATTCCCTCGGCACGTACGGAAAAGCCCCCCGTCGCAATCGCCACGAGGGCGATGTTCACGGAGTCCCAGACGCCGACACCGGAGAGGAGGATCAGCCCGATGCCGCCCGCGGTGAGCACCATGTAGATCTTCCACATCTCAATGCCGGTCGCCACCACGCTCGGCATGAAGGCCTCGGTCCTGCCTTCCGACCGGTAGAGCCTGAACTGGGAGAGCCCGGAGCGCGTCGCCAGCGCCACCGTGAACGCCACGATCCCGATGCCCCCGAACCACTGCATCAGCGATCGCCAGAAGAGCAGGGTGCGGGGCGTGGTATCGATGGACGGTACGAGGGTGAGGCCGGTATCGGTCCATCCGGACATCGACTCAAAGACGCTGTCCAGGTACGGCATCCCTATGCCGAGGGTGAAGGGGAGCGCCCCGATGATCGCGGCGATCAGCCAGATGAGCGCAACCGCTATGAGCGCCGTGCTGAGCGGAGGCTCGCGCTCCTTCCGGGGGATCAGCATGAGCAGGCTGCCCAGGACGAAGAACGCGATTGGGACCGACGCCATGGGGAGCAGCATATCCCATTCTCTGTAGATGACGGCGATCAGGAGCGGCACTGCCGTCGCTATGCTGATGTACCGCAGTATCGGCCCCATATCGTGGGCAATGATCGAGAAATGCCCGATCCTGTCCATGAATAAAAACAAGGCTCTGCCGCCTCTTATCTTTTGCTCTCAAATAGCATAATGAGAGGGATTTCAGCAGGAAAATCGAAAGATTCCGCGCAAACTCTCAGGCAATCGGTGCAGAAGCACGCCCGATACCCCGCCGCCGTGAACCGCCTGTCAGGAGCAGCGAGAAAGATATCCCGGGCCCCGCTGCGGCCCCGCGGGGTGCGGGCAACCCGGATCCGGCTTTTCCTGCTGTCCCGGTGCATTGGACCGCGGTGGGCATCCCACCACGCCCGGGGGATATCCCCCTCACTGTAAGCCTGGGGCGACAGGCCGTGGGAGGCCGTGTCAGGGAGCGAAACGAGTGGAGCTGCCTGAACATTTGAGTTTCGATCCGGACATGATTTTCCTATGAAAATCAAGCCGGATTCTGCAATGGATGGATCTTTGCGGTCAATACTTTTACGCCTCCGTACACGGCTTTCAACCGGCTATCCTCATAGGGGGAGGCGGCCTGCGGTGAGGGGGAGACCCCCTCCCCGGTCCCCACCCCCATTGGGATACCTCTCTCGGCCC
>JAHKLN010000003.1 GCA_020854755.1 Methanomicrobiaceae archaeon
GGTCCCCACCCCCATTGGGATGTCCCCCACGGTCCACTACACCGGGAGACCCGGGAGATACCGGATCCGTGATGCTCCAGAAAACTCATGGATTTTCATCAGTTGCGCCTGTAGCCCCCCTCGGGGGCTTCATGGGCGCTTTATATGAAATCCCGCATGAAGTCCCCAGTGATCCGCGGGCACAGCTGGTAAAAATTATCGAGTTATCTGTCGTATCGTTCCGGTGTCTCCCGGCTCTCCCGGTACAGCGGACGGGGAGTCCAGGGCGCGTAAGCAGCCTGGGATACCTGATCGGGTGACCTGCGCCAGATGTGGGGTTCGTCATCGATCGGATCCGTGGCTGATTTCAGCCGGCAGCCCCCATAAAGCCCTCGGCCCCTTTATGCCTCCGTCCAGAAAGGGGCAGGGATATCAATATCGCGCGCCAACGTAGAACAGAACCATGAGCATCCCGATCGGCGTGCAGATCTTCTCCCTCACAGCATGGCTCCTGGTCGTCAGGTTCCTCCAGCTGGCAGTCTGGCCGGCACTCACCCCCGCTTTCGGGCGGCAGGCGTACGCCGTCGCATATCCCGCCTCCCTCCTCGCCTTCTTGGCCGTCTCGTGGTACTGCGGGCTGATCGGCCTCCCGCTCCAGCTTGCGCTCCTGCCGTTTCTCGCGCTCTTCCTCACATCGCTCCGCCAGCGCAGGTACACCTGGCGCAGCCTCAGGGAGCACGCGATCTACGACATCGTGTTCCTGGTCGGTTTTGCCTTTATGCTCGAGCTCCGGTATCTCAATCCGGTGATCGTCCACTTCTCCGAGCAGTTCATGGACCACGGGTTCATCGCATCGATCATGCGCCATCCCGTCGTCCCGCCGCTCGATCCCTGGTTCGCAGGAGAACGACTCGATATGTACTACTACGGCGGCCACTGGCTCTGGGCGTCCCTTGCGATCCTGACCGGCAGTCCGTCCACCGTCGCGTTCAACCTGGTACCGGGCACGATACTGGGTTGTGCCGCCGTGAGCCTGTATGCCATGGGCGACCTCCTCCTCGACTGGTTCAGGTGGCTTCCGGCCGCAACGCTCCTCCTGGTCAACCCGGCCTTCCCTCTCTGCATCCTCCGGGGGGACAGCATATCATGGGCGTTCCAGTACAGCCAGGTGGTCGTCCCCTATACAAAGAACGAAGTCCCGCTCTTCACCCTCTTCATCGGGGAGGTGCACGCCCACCTCTTCGGTCTGGTCACGCAGACGCTCCTCATCTTCCTCCTGGCCTTCACGCTGGTGCGCTGGGAGAAGCTCTCCGGGCGGGGGCGGTGGACGCTGATCGGGATGATCGCGCTCACGCTCGGATCCATGCCGCTGATCAACATGTGGAACGTCTTCCTCTACGCTCCGCTCACCCTCTTCTGCGGGGCGATCTGCTGGTGGAGGGGGCGGGCAGCGGACGACCGCACCCCGCACGCAAAGATGTTCCTCCTGCTCGTGCCGGTCCTTGCAATCACTCTCTACCTCCCCTACTACGTCATTATGGGAACCGGCACGCTGCGAGGGATCGGGCTCGTGGAGACGCCGACCGACCCGCTCCGGTTTCTCCTCTTCTTCGGGTTCTTCATCCCGATCTTTATCGCGTATGTCTGGCGGGATATCCGAACGCGCCCCTATCTCCTGATCGTCCCGGCGCTTGCGGCCCTTGCAGGGTATGCCACGGCAGCCCTCGCGCTCCTCCCCGCAACCGCGCTCCTCGCGAGAAGGGAGCACAGCCCTGCAGAGGTGCTTGCAATCGGCGGCCTGCTTGCTGTGACGGCCTGCGAGATCGTCTATCTGCAGGACGTCTATACCGACCTGTACTACCGGTTCAACACGGTCTTCAAGGTCTACTTCGACGCCTGGGTACTGATGGGGACGGCAGGCGGCCTGATGGCCGGCGCATGGCTCACCCGCCGCAGGATCGGTGCAGACATCCCGCCGGCATCCAGGTATGCAGCCGTCGCCGTCGCGACAGCCCTCCTTTTTGCCGCTCCCTGGGCTGCAGACGCGGACTTCGCACGGGACGTCCTCCATATTGAGTACGACTCCGGGTACCGCACGCTCGACGGCGCCGCCTATCTCGAAGGGGCTCATCCCGGGGATGCGGCGGCCATCCGATACCTCTCGTCACTTCCCGGAGAGTTCGTGATCGTCGAGGCGGAGGGCGGGGATTACTCCTACTACTCAAGGATATCGTCGTTTACCGGGATCCCGACGATTCTCGGGCAGCGGACGCATGAGTTCCACTGGCGGGGGAATGCCGACGGGTGGTATTATGAGCGGATGGACGACATCCGGGCCATCTACGAAGATCCCGACCGGACCGCCCCCCTCATGGAGAAATACGGAGCAACGCACCTCTATGTCGGTGAACTGGAGCAGGAGACCTATCAGGTCAGCCTCCCGGCCGAGGGGCTCGAGGTGATCTACGACGATCTCGGCGTCAGGATCTACCGGCGGATCGAAGGATAACCCGAAATCAGGCGGGAAGCCGGTAGATCTGCACGCCCAGATCGTCATAGACGAGCTCGAACGCATCGGCGGGTATCTGCACCCGGTACCGCTCCCGTTCGGCGTCGCCGACGTAAAGGAGCGTCGCACCGTACTTCCGCATCAGCTCCGCAGTGCGGGAGGAATCCTCGTAGATCGTCCGCACATCGGCGCTCCGCTCCCCCACCCGCGCATCGCCGCCCCGCCACATATGCTCATGGAACGGCATGCCGATGATCGCGGGTATCCCGGTAAACGACGAGACCCGCGAGTAATAGGTGTAGTCGCCGCCCTCCGCCTCGACGATCCGCTCCGGGCCATCAAGCTCCCGGAGAAACGCAACGGCCGCTGCATCGCCGGGGTGCTGATCCTCCAGGTAGGCGAGTCCGTCGAGCGTCCTGCTCCCGTACCCGAAATCGATGTTCAGCGCAAACGGCGTGACCAGCAGGGCCGCGACGGCGACGACCTGCAGCGCTCGCCCGTACCGCTCCGGCAGCAGGCAGCCTTCCCGCACCGCCTCAAGCCACCTCCCGATCAGGACGAGGGTGGCCGAACCCAGCAGCAGCCAGGCGGGCAGGTAGAACTTGAAGACGGTGTTCATCCTGAAGTAGACCTCGCCCATATTGTCCTTCAGGTACAACACCTCGGTGAGGATGATGATGGCGCACCCGAGGATGGCAAACATTCCGGGAGCGGTGATCCGGCGGCGGGCGGCAAGATAGACGAGCGGCACGGCGGCTAGGGCCGCTGCAACGTATCCGAGGAGAGCGAACGGGAGCGCGGCAAGCAGCAGGAGCGGGCGGCGAACGATATCGCGTGCCGTATATCCGAGCAGCACCGCAAGGAAGAACCCGTGAACCAGCAGGAACTCAGCGGGATTTGAGGAGGTATGCACGATCCCGATCCCCTCGATCCCCTGGCTCTGGAGCTGGAGATAGTAGGGAAGGAAGAGCGCGACAGACAGGGGCGGGACAGCTAAAAGCGGCGTCCATGCGGCACGGTCTGTCGTGCTCTGCCAGTGGGTCCGCCAGATCAGGAGACCGAAGACGACGGCGGCGGGCGCATAGACCAGCACGTCCCAGGTATTCATGCCCGGCATGGATCCGAGGCTGAGGGCGGCAAGGCCGGAGACGATCCAGCGATCCCTGCCGGAGAGGCTGCCCCACCGTACCAGAGCAAAGGCGAGCAGGAAGATGAAGAACGCCTGATTAAAGATCGAGATGACGTGCGAGTGCGGATCTCCCCAGAGCATCGAGAAGAGGGGATACTCGTGTATCGTGTTCTCGATCGTCCGGGTGCTTCCCCACAGGACATCAAACCACCCGTTCCCCCGAAGGATGAGGTAGAGGACCGAGGGGTTGATGAGAAAGAGCCCGGCAACCGGAAGCCACCGGCGGCGCTTCAGGAGCAGGCAGCCGAGCGCGTACAGGGAGACCGCCGCGAGCCCGAGGACGGTCGGGAGGGCGAGGTTGAAGACGACCGGAGACGCAACACCTGTCACCACGCCCAGGCTCCCCATCGTCCAGTGTCCGAGATAGTAGTAGACGTTCAAGCCGCCGCCCGCAAACCAGGGATCGAGCGGCGGGACGACGGGACAGCGCATGATCGATGCGATGAACGCATGGTCCATGAACTTCTCGGCATACGTGATCGTCGGGTTGATATAGCGGACCTCGAGCATGAAGAGGAAGGGAAGAAGAAAGGCAAGATCCCAGACCGCGCCGGATCGCAGCCTTTCTGCCGTATAGAACCGGGTGTATACCGCGTAGCCGAGCAGTCCGGCAAACGGCAGGAGCGCGAGCCGGAGCGGGAGGCCGATCAGCCCGCAGTACCAGGAGGCGGCGGTGAAGAGGAGGATGGAGGCGGGATAGGATACGGCGCCCGAGAGCCTCCCGAAGGTGTGCAGCAGGGCGGGCTGGAGTGCGAGCTGGAGGGCTTTTATTGCCGCCAGCCAGACGAGCACCGAAGCAATCGCTGTCTCAATCGCCAAACGGCCCCTCCATGTCGAGTTTTTTGTGGAACGCCTTCTTCATGAGCGCCATCGTCCAGCTGCCGAAGTAGTAGATGGACAGGACGCCCCCGGCAAGGGTGACCAGATTCTTGATCAAATGGTCGATCACGGCGATCAGCGTCGCCGTAGCGGGTGCCGTCCCCGAGAGCTCGAAGGTCACGGCAAGGGCGAGCTCGTAGGTGCCGACGCCGCCGGGCGTGATCGGCACGGCCTTGACAAGGTTGCCGATCACGATCGCGAGCGTCACGACCGCGAAGGGGATATGCTGCTGGAACATCGCGACGACCGCCAGACAGACGAGCACATCGATCACCCAGATGAGGAGGGACGAGAGGCCGAGTGCGAGGAGCGCCCGTGCGTTCAGGGAGGCCGCCTTCACCTCGGCAAGCATTGTCAGGAGGATGCCGACGTAACGGTTCTCCGACTGCAGTCTCCCGGAAAAGGCGAGAAATGCCAGAAACGCGCCTCCCGCCGCAAACGGCAGGGCGATCACCGTCAGGAACCAGTCCGGGACGTTGAGCACGAACGGCAGCGCGAGCAGCCCGAGCACCGCCACCATCAGGACGTCAAAGACGCGCTCCACCACAAGGGAGGAGAACCCCTGCGAGTAGGTGGCGCGGTTCTCGTGCTTCAGGATGAGCATCCGGACGAAGTCCCCGAGACGCGCCGGTATCACCAGGTTCGCCGTCTGGCTGATGAAGATGCAGGCGGTGGAGAACCAGACCCCGACCGCGATCTCAAGCCCCCGCAGGATATAGCGGTACCTCCCTCCCCGCACCATCCAGGCGGCGAGGCAGATGACGACGGCGGCAAAGAGGTAGGGGACGATGACATGCTCCAGCGTGAGCAGGAGCTCGTCCCAGACCCGGTAGAGCATGGAGGCGATGATGCCGACGGCGATCAGCGTCGGCACGACGATCGCACTAATCCGTCTGAGCATGCAGCTGCCACCACAGACGGAGGATCGCCGATCCCATCTCGCCGACGTCCTTTACCTTCACGGTCGTGCCCCTGCCCTGCCGCCACCGGACAGGGAACTCCCGGATGCGATAGCCCTTTCTCTGCGCCCGCACCAGCACCTCGGTATCCCAGAACCAGTGATCCGCCGATACGGCGGGCAGGAGAGCGAGCAGGCGCTCCCGGTTGAACGCCTTGAACCCGCACTGGTGATCGTGGAGGCGGCTTTTTAAGATCGTCCGCACGAGCAGGTTGTAGCCTCTGCTTGCAACCTCCCGCTCCCCGCTCCGGACGATCTCGCTCTCCGGCATCAGGCGGGAACCGGTCGCGACATCGTATCCCTCCGCAATTGCGCCGACGAGCTCGCCGAGCTGCTCCATGTCGGTGGCGAGGTCGACGTCGTAGTAGCAGACGATCGTGCCCCGTGCGGCCTCAAATGCACGGTTGAGGGCCTTTCCCCGGCCGAGCCGCGCATCGGAATGAAGGAGGCGGATCCGGGGATCGGATGCCTGCAGGTCTTCCACCAGGGCCGCACTGCCGTCGGTGCTCCCGTCTTCCGCCACGATCACCTCGAACCTGCCGGGAGCGATCCCTTCGAGCGCTTCGATCGACCGGGGGATGGCCGCTTCGAGCGCGGCACGATCGTTGTAGACCGGGAGCACGGCGCTGACCAGAATATCGGCCGTCACCGGATCACCGCCCGAATCCGTTCCGCAACTTCCTGCGCCGCAATGACCGATCCCTCCATGCTCCTCTCCGGGTAGTTGGGCGGGCTGAACATGCCCGCCATATAGAGGCCATGCTGCTCGTATGCGGGGATGCGGCGTTTGAGGCCCGTCGTATAGACAGGGCCGGCATAGCGGTCGACGGCCATTCTCTGCCAGTGCACCGCCTCCGTATCAACCCGGAATCGCCTGCAGAAATCGGCGAGCATCGTTTCGGAGAAGCCTTCAGGCAGCCGATCGCTGAAATACGAGGCGAGATAGACGATATGCTCCCCGTACCTGCTCATCGGTGCGAAGTTCGTATGCGAGACCACCGCTCCATAGGGTGCGTCATCCTTCATATTGACCCAGTATATGCCGTCAGTTGCGTCCTCGCGAAGTCCGAGCGTCATGCATGCGGCGCCCTGGTACGGGACTGCAGGCATATCCATGCCGGAGAGCGATGCGATCTCCTGCGGCGGAATCGTTGCAATCACGGCATCGTAGCGCTCTCCGTTCACCCGCCATCCTCCATTCTCGCGCGAGATCGCAGTTACGGGAGTACCGGTGGCGATCGAGCAGCCCTTCCTCTCGAGTTCCGCCTGCAGGGAATCGATCAGGATCTGGAAACCGCCGCTCGGATAGCCAAGCCGCTCGCCGCCGGCCCCCCGGTTCGACCGGATGGCAATGCGGGAGATGAGCCACGCCGCAGAGACCTCGCCCCGCCGATCTCCGAACTTGCTCTTCAGCAGAGGCTCGAAGAACGAGGCATATATGCCGGGACCGAGATGCTCGATGATGTAGTCGCGTGCCGGGATATCGTCGAGCGGACCGGTATCGATCCGGCTCGATCGGAGTGTCAGCCAGGCAAGGCGTGCCTTCTCGGCGAGGGTGAGGTGGGGGTACTTCAGGATATCTCCCGGGGTTGTGAGCGGATGAATCTTCCCGTCGACGCAGTAGCCGGTGCTCCCTGTCAGCCACTCGATACGGTCCGCAATGCCCAACCGGGAGAAGAGCTGCATCAGGTGAGCGTCGCCTGCAAAACAGTGATGGTAATACCGCTCAATCCAGTACCCGTCGATATGGTATGATGCAAGGCAGCCTCCGAGAAACGGGCGTTTCTCGAGGATGTCGATCTGGCAGGTATCGGAGAGTTCAAACGCTGCAGTCAGACCGCAGAGGCCGCCACCCACGATGCAGATTCTCATGTTTTTATCTGCTATGATTTATATCAGATGCCATAAGAAAGTTTTTGAAGTAGCATGGATATAAAACGTCTTTATAGATAGACATCAATATTATCTATCAGCCGAGTGGATGGTGTAACCAAATGAGGGTCTTTTTCATCGGATTTGGTCAGGCAGGCGGCAAAATTGTTGATATGTTCACAGAACAGGATAATAAGATGCCGACCCAGAGTTTTCGTGCTATTGCGGTCAATACGGCCCGAACTGACCTGATGGGATTGAAGCATATCGAAATGAAGGACAGGATCCTGATCGGGCAGACCGTGGTGAAAGGCCATGGCGTCGGTACCGATAACGTCACCGGTGCGAGAGTAACGGCAGACGAGATCGACAGCATCATCAACGCCATCGATACCCGGGGAACGCACGATGTCGATGCATTCGTCATCGTCGCCGGACTCGGCGGCGGGACCGGATCTGGAGGCGCTCCTGTCCTGGCACGCCACCTGAAGCGTATATACCGCGAACCGGTGTATACCATAGGCATTCTTCCCGCCCCGGAGGAGGGACGGCTTTACTCCTACAATGCGGCCAGAAGCCTGAGCACGCTCGTCAATGAGTCCGATAACACGTTTATCTTTGACAACAGCGCATGGAAGAACGAGGGCGAGAGTGTCAAGGATGCCTACGCACGCATAAACGACGAGATTGTGCGCCGCTTCGGTGTACTCTTCCGCGCCGGCGAGATGAGCTCGTACGGCGTCGGCGAGATGGTGGTCGATTCCAGTGAGATCATCAATACGCTCCGGGGAGGCGGCATCAGCGTCCTGGGATATGCCATCAGCGAGAGGGTCAGCCCGCGCACCAAACAGAAGCAGGGGCTTCTCGGCGGCCTCAGGAAGAAGAAAGACAAGGCAGAGGAGATGCTGACGGGCGAAGATCGTTCGGCAAAAGTGATTGCGCTCGTCCGGCGTGCCATGCTCGGGCGGCTTACCCTGCCCTGTGATTATTCCTCGGCCGAACGTGCCCTGGTGCTTCTTGCCGGCCCGCCGGAGGAGATGGACCGGAAGGGCGTGGAGAAATCGAAACTCTGGGTTGAGGAGAACATCGCCGGCGTCGAGGTCCGCGGCGGCGACTATCCCGTCCAGAGCGACTACATCGCCGCTGTCGTAATGCTCGCCACGGTCGGGAACGCACCGCGTATCACCGATCTGCTGGAGATTGCAAAGGCAACGAAAGAAGATGTCATACGATCAAAGGATAAGCGATCCACGATGTTTGACGAAGGAATCGAACCATTATTCGAGTGAGGAGGCATATGTCACCGATTGCCAGAATGTGTACCCGAACACTTCTCTGCCTGCTGGTCCTGCTCTGTGCCGTGCAGGCAGCATCCGCTTTTACCGTTACGTCGATGAAGATCACGCCCACTGGAGATCTCAGTCCCGGAGAGAAAGTAACGACCGAGTTTACCCTGACCTTTGGTTTCACCGGCAAGTGGACGTTTCCCGACACCGACACCCTTCAGTTCGAGACCGCGCTGAAGAACCCGAAGTGGAACTTTGAACGCTACCGCGATGAGGTGCCGCAGGCAGAGAAGATCAATCCCTACGGCATGCCGTCGACCCCATGGATCCATGGGTTCGATCTCTCATATCCGTTCGACAACAAACTCAAGGTCGTCGGAACGCTCGAGGGAACGGTGCCCGATGTGACGCAGACGAAAAAGTTGACCGTGATCAGGATCACGCAGATGGATCCGAACGGGAATCCGCGGTCGGGCGAGCGCCTTGAGGAGCGGGATGTGGTCACCGCCGGAGACGTCACGACAACCATCGCGGCGCGTGAAAGGGACCTGCAGGAACTCCGTGCCATGATGGACGAGATGGAAGGCAAAGGAATCGACACCGAGGCCATCGAGGCGAAGTACACCGAGGCCGCTGCAGCGATCTCCAGCGCCAGGACGGCAGCTCCGGGCGTCGCCCAGAGCCATCTCACCAATGCGCAGAGCGCCATCAATGATGGCGAGAAGCTGAGCGCCGAAAAAGAGATCGGGTATGTGAAGAATATGCTCGGGGAGCTCGAGACGACGATCAGATTCTTCACGCACACCCGGGCTATGGGCAGCGACCCGCGGGTGCTCGAACTGATCGATGACCGTGACGCCGCGTCGCAGCTCGTCGGTCAGGCCGAAGCGAGCCTGAATGCCGGAAAATATAAAGAGGCATACACAAAGGCGAAGGAGGCCGAGTCCGGCGCGACCACGACCCAGAGCGCCGCCCTCGCCCTGCGGGAGCAGGTGGAATCAGGCATCGTCGGAAACATCGGGAGCTACCTGTACCTGATCGTCGGAGCAGTGGCGGTCATCCTGCTCATCGCTGCAGGCGTGGTCATCTATCGCCGAAAGACACGGTGGGACGAACTCGGGTGAAAGTGAAAGCCTGGAACGTTCCATGTTCCACTTTTTTCTCTGTTAGCAGCCGTTTGAGCGGAAGCGATGCACCGGCAGGGAGATGGGATGCAACACTCCATTACCGGCGGGGTATTATCGCCGGGGTATTATCGGCGGTGATATCTGCACAAGCTCAATCCAGACGCGGATGAGGGCGCAATCAGCCGCGTGCGCACAAATACATCGATGAACCAAAATCGATGAACCGGGTGCAGCCGCCAGGGATCCGGTTCTTTCACCATCTGCCCTTCCAGTGGACCGATCTGGGTGTCGGTTTGGGGTCTCCCCCTCCCCGCATGCCGCTTTCCCCGTGGGGATTCCCGGAGGGAATCCGTGCATTGGGCGCATACCGAAAAAACAGCGATAAGTATCTTTTTCTTAACCGGTATGATTTTTCGGTTCTGTAGAAATCGTGTTTGGGCTCGATCATTGAGTTCAGCGAACACCGAATAAGAATGCGAGCTCCTGATTTATCCGACGAAAGACAAAACCAAGGAGCTCCTCTCAGTGTCGTCATCCCAGTATATCAGGGTAACCCAAGCAGCTCTCTCCGCTGTCAAGGCGTCCCATCTTCCGCTCTATTCCTGCAAATACTCAAAGAATACCTGCACCCGGCACCACCTGCTCGTTCTCCTCCTGCTGAAAGAGCGTCTGAGACTGGATTATCGCAGTTTCGTCGATCTGCTCGCAGTCATGCCACCTATCCGGGATCTCCTGCACCTGGATCGGGTGCCTCACTATACCACGCTCCACACATTCCTGCAGAGAATCCACTCGCTCTGGCTGACGATACTGCAGAAAAAGATTCTCTCCTCAGCGTATCAGCATGGTGAGGTGATCAGGGTCGCGGCTCTTGATGCCTCCGGCTTCACCGGTGCAAAAGATTTGAGCTGTATGAGAAAATCAGGAGTGCGTAGCCCTGTTTCAGGAGTGATTCTTGCGTCCTCCGCCGCTTCCCACATAACAGTATAAATACCCTTCTGCAGCAGTATTGCCAGATATACATACTATATTTGCTATCTCAATAATATTCAATGAAAATTATAAAATATTACATAAAAAGCGATTATTATCTTGGGTGAGATATAAATAGAGGAATTATAAATTACTAATAGCGACGCCCCGGCGCACCAATGCCATAGAAGAGGCAATTTCATGACATCACCAAGCAATGACAGCATACGCAGGGACATCTCATGGACAGCGACACTCCTGATCGGTCTGCTGACCTCCGTTCTCCTGATGGGCATTATCTGCCCCGTTTCAGCGGGTAATGTCTCAACGGACAGCAATATCTGGCTTGAAGCCGAATTCGCCGATCAGATCCTGCCGATCCAGACGGCCCGGGATTCCCCTGCATATGAGAGCGCAGACATTTGGACTCTTCGAGGAACAGCAGGGTCCCTGAACGCCCTGCCGGCAACGGGCAATGCCGGGTTCACGGCTGCCGTGCCGGAGACCGGAATGCATCTCCCGGGGAGCAGGGAACATGCGCCCGGTAAGCTCTTTCTCACCATCGATTGCGGGTATGCTCCCGTGGGTATGGGGGGAGGAGCAGTGGTCCCGGCACCAAATCCCGGAGAGCCCGATCTCGTGGTGACGGAGATCTCGTGGCTGCCGGAGGGCCCGGAGGCGGGCGACGAGATCGCTATGCAGGCGACGATCATGAACCAGGGCACCGGCCTGACGCCCGACAGTGTCGTCCATGGCGTCCTCTTCACGACGGACAGTGCCGGGATGAGCCAGGGTGTCTGGTCTGATAACCACACGGCGCCGATCGCCCCCGGGGAGTCGGTCACGGTGACCGCGAACGGCGGATCACAGGGCTCGACCTGGACGGCGGTGGAGGGCACACACACCATCACCGCCCGGGTCGACGATCAGAACCGAATCGCAGAGAGCGACGAGGACAACAACCTGCTGACCGGGGCGATGACGGTGGAAACGTCGGCCCCTATCGATCCAGCATCCGGCGCCGATGCGAACCCGACCGGCAAC
>JAHKLN010000062.1 GCA_020854755.1 Methanomicrobiaceae archaeon
ATGACGATGTCCTTGTTTCGGGCGGAACGGTCACGGTAAACGCACCGGTCTCGAGCCTGACGGTGGCCGGCGGGACGGTGACCGTGAATGCGCCGGTCGAGGGCGATATCGTCGCAGCAGGCGGAACGATTGACGTGAACGAGGCTGCGGGCGGCAAACTCATGGCTGCGGGCGGGGAGATCACGCTCGCCGGCAACGTGACGAACATGCTTGCCACCGGCGGGACGATCACCATCACCCGGACCGCCGTCGTCGAACGCGACGCGGTGCTCTCCGGGGGTGCGGTCTCTCATTCAGGCGCGGTCGGGGGCAACCTGACTGTCCTGGCCGGCAGCTTCGAGAACGTCGGAACCGCAGGACGCATCGACTTCGACCCGTCGCGCGATACCGGATGGGGGCTTGCCCCGCTCCTCGGATTGATCGCGCTTGTCTTTGCGCTCGGCTTCCTGATCCTCGGCATCATTGCGATCCTCCTCTTCCCGGGGCTCTTCGCGGCAGTGGCAGCGGAAATCAGGAGCAGGCCGGTGGTCAAGACGGTCGTCGGATTCTTCGCCATCATCGTAACAGCAATCCTCATACTCATTGCAGCTGTCACCATCATCGCCCTGCCTCTGGCGGCGGTCCTGCTGCTCCTCTTCATCCTGGCGCTCTGGTTCGCAAACCTCTTCGTTGCGTTCGCACTCGGAAGCATCGTCGTTTCATGGTTCAGGCGGGACACACACAGGGTCATCGCCTTCGTCCTCGGGTTCATCGTCCTGTACCTGCTCTTTGCTATCCCCATCGTCGGATGGCTCATCCAGCTCATCGCGGTCAGCCTGGGCTACGGGGCGATCCTGTATGCCGCCCGGGCGTACCGGGGCGGGACGGCGGGAGCGGCACCGGCCTGAGGCCGCCTCACCCTCTTTCTGCGGGGTCGCCGCAGGCGACCCGGCGGATGCGGGTTTTTTTGTGGACGACCAGGTTGTAGGCGTCGTGTTCGCGGTTATAGCGGACGATCACGTCATGGAGTTCGACGATATCGCCGTAGGGAACCTTCCGGAGTGCGGACCTGATCTCTCCGCGGAGGCGGGCAGGGACGACGGCGTAGACCGGTTTTGCCGGCGTCCCGTCACAGAGCAGGTAGACACTGCCAGCGCCGCTCCCGAGATCGCCCGACATCAGCGCGCCGACCGCGTTGATATGCCGATCCCTGTGCCTGCCGAGCTGCGAGAAGCGTGCGAACTTTGCACCGCGGGGCACTCGCACGGCCTGCCGGGGGAGGCCGCCCTTCCGCAGCACGGCGGATGCATACTTGATGTCCACGTTTACAAACCGGTAGGCCCCGCTCTCCCCTGCAAGCCGTTCTGCGAGCCGTGTCGGCCTGATATTCCCCTTCTGTTCAAACGTCCAGCAGCGCTCCGGCCTGCAGCGGGTGCCCCAGATAAACGAGCAGGGGCGGTGCATGGCAAGCCCCCGGTCCGTGAGCGCGAGCGCGGTCTGCCGCAACGTCGTGGCGTTTGCCAGATCGGCGGGCTCGACGATGACGACGATCCCCCCGTCGGCGACCTTCTCCGCAAGAGCCATGACGATATCGGCCCGCTCGTCGATGCTCTGATCGGAGAGCTCGTTGAGCACGTTCGAGAAGACCAGCAGATCGATGCCATCCGGGATCGTATCGGGGGAGAGTGAGGCGATATCGGCGCGGATCGGCGGCATCACCCTGACCCTCCCGCCGGCAGCTGCGGCGGCAGGCGGCACGAGGGCGGCATACGCCTCCAGATGCTCCTCGGAACGCTCTATCGCATGGATCTCCGCCCTGCCGTCATCGAGCCTGCCGAGAAAGTCGATGACCGCAAGCGGCACGACGCCCGGACCGGTGCCCGCATCCAGGATGCGCATGCGGTCCTTCAGCAGTCCGTCATCTGCGAGCTGCAGGAGGATATGCTCAAACTGGATCATGTAGACCGGGAAGTGGTAGGCGAGGTAGCCGAGCACCTGATAGCCCTTCCGGTAGGGGATCGCCTTCCTCTCGCGCCGGTTCCAGTACCGGCTCTTCTGCACCATCACGGCGTTGCGGAGGCGGTCGAGCACCTTCGGATCGTCCCGTGGCTTCCCGGTCTTCTGCTCGATGTAGCCCTCGACGAGCTCCTGGATATGCCCGGGAATCTCCGGCGCGAAAAGAAACGCTTTTTGGCGCCGGCGCTCGCTCGCGCTCAGGGCGAGGGGTGGTGCGATCTCCTGCCCGTCCATACCGGGGTCTATCCTGCTGGACCTTAATACCGGTTTCCTTCAGGCGATCTGATCGAGCCGCTCCTTCGCGAACTGAATATAGTCCTCCACGATCTCAAACCCCAGGTATCGCCTGCCCATCTCCTTGCTCGCTACCGCGACCGTGCCGGATCCCAGGAACGGATCAAGGATGAGATCACCCGGATTGCTCGAGAAACGCAGGATCTTCCTGACCAGTTCCATCGGCAGTTTGGTCGGGGTCTTCTTCCTGCCGGTCCAGTACTCCCGGTTGATCACCCAGACGTCCTCGGGGTAGTGCTCCACCTTGTTGAAGGTGTAGCGGGTGCGGTCTTTTACGACAAAGAGGATGTGGTAGTGACTGGTGACGTACTTGCGCCTGGTGAAAACCCCGAACTGATACTTCCAGATGAGGTGGTTGATGGTGATAAACCCGGCGTCGTCGACGGCATTGAGGATATCCTTCAGGTTGTTCCAGCCCGAGAAGAGGTACATGCTCCCGGAATCCCGGAGGATCCGGCAGGCTTCACGGACCCAGGCCTTCGTGAACGCCGCGTACTCGGCTTCGGGAATCTCGCGGTATCCCTCGATCACCCGGGAGCCGGTCCGGTTGTAGTTCCCCCGCTGGGCCCGGAAATCGATTGCAAAGGGAGGATCGGTCACGATCAGGTCGATGCTGCCGTCCGGTATCTCACCCATGAGAGTGAGCGCATCGCCGTGATAAATCCCTTCAGGTGCCGTGGCCATGGGATCAGTGCCGCCTGCCCGCATCCCGCCCGAGCCCAAATGCCTTTTGGTTGACCTCGACGGTCTTTGGCGGGACGCACCGCTGCACCGCCGCGGCAAGCGAGTCAGGCGAGAGCGGTATGTGGTGGGACGCGGCCCCGAGCATCACGATGTTCTGGGATAGCGGACTGCCCGCCTCTGCAGCAAGGGCTGCGGCGTCAATCGCGGTGATCGCGAGATCGCCGAGCGCTGCAAGGACCGTCTCCTCATCAGGTATATCGATCTTCTGTGTATAGACGGACGTCGGGACAATAATTCTCCGGTTCGTAACCAGCTTCCCGCCGGGCTGCAGGAAGTGGCGGTAGCGCAACGCCTCCAGGAGATCGAAGGCGATCAGCAGGTCTGCCGTTCCGGGCACGATCAGGGGGCCGTGGCGGCCATCGATCCTGACATGGCTCTCGACCGATCCTCCGCGCTGCGCCATGCCGTGGGTCTCGGCGCTCCTGACCGTCCGGCCTTCGAGCAGACAGGCCTCCCCGAGGACGTTCGAGGCGAGTATGGTGCCCTGCCCGCCGACGCCGACGATGAGGATATCGAACGTCATCGCCGCCCCTCCCTGGCGATGGCGCCTGCCGGGCAGATGTCGGCGCAGACCCCACAACCCGCACAGAGGTCGGTGATGGCTGCGTGATCGTCGGTGAAGACGATTGCCGGGCAGCCGAATGCCCTGCAGATGCCGCATCCGGTGCAGCGGTCGGGATCGACCGCATACGGCTTCCTGCGGATGCCCGCCCGCCGCGCCGTGATCACGCACGGCTGCTTCGAGATGATGACCCTCACGCCGTTCCGCTCCCGCGCCTGCCGGAAGGTCTCGATCAGGAGGGGGAGATCATAGGGATCGACCGTCTCGACAAAGGAGACACCGCAGGCCCGGCAGATGGCGTCGAGGGAGATCGGGCCGCTGGGCTCGCCGGTGGCCGTCACTCCTGTGGTCGGGTTCGGCTGGTGGCCGGTCATTGCCGTCGTCCGGTTGTCCAGGATCACGACGATCATATCGGCGCCGTTGTAGACGGCATTGATGAGCCCGTGGATACCGGAGTGAAGGAACGTGGAATCCCCGATGCTGCAGACGACGTCGCGCTGTTCGCCGGACTGCGCTATCCCGCTCCCGACGGTGATCGACGCCCCCATGCAGATGGTCGTGTCGACCGCCCCGAGCTGCAGCCCGAGCGTATAGCACCCGATATCGCTCGGAAAGACGGCGTCCCGGAATACCTTCCGCATCGCGTAGAAGGTTGCGCGGTGCATGCACCCGGCGCAGAGGATCGGCGGTCTGGGCGGGATGCCGGGCACGGGAGGCGACTCCGGGAAGATCCGGGTCGGCGTAAACCCGCTTGCCTGCAGCGCTGCGGCGACCACTGCCGGGGTGAATTCCCCCTCCCTCGGAAGGTATCCGTTCATCTTCCCGTGCACCTCGGTTGCCGTGGCCACCTGCCGCACCGCCTCCTCCACGACGGGATCGAGCTCCTCTACCACGAGCACCTTCCTGTGCCTGCCAACGAACCCGGCGAGCCACTCCCCGTCTATGGGGTACGCCCCGATCGTCATGAACGAGACGCCTTCCGGCATCACCTCCTGCACGTATGCCGCCGCGACGCCGTTTGCGATGATGGCGGTCTCGCCCCGGATCTCGTAGCGGTTGTACCCCAGTTCCACGAGACGCTTCTTAATCCCTTCCTGCTTCTCGTTCAGCTTCGTATGCAGGACGCGTGCATGTGCGGGCACCATCACGTACTGCTTCGGGTCGCGCCGGAACTCGCCGATCCGGTGCTCCGTTCCGATCGGGCCGAGTTCCACATCGCTCTTTGAGTGGCAGATGCGTGTCGTGGGACGGACGATCACGGGGAGGCCGAACTCTTCGGATAGGGAGAACGCATCCCGGATCATGTCATGCGCTTCCTGGACGGAGGAGGGATCCAGGCAGGGCACCTGGGAGGCGTGCGCATACCACCGGGAATCCTGTTCGTTCTGCGAGCTGTGAGCAAACGGATCGTCTGCGCAGAGGATAACAAAACCCCCCGTCACCCCGGTATATGCGCTCGTCATCAGCGGGTCGGACGCAACGTTCATTCCCACGTGCTTCATCGTGCAGAGTGCGCGGATCCCGGACCAGGAGGCCCCGAGCGCGTTTTCAAAGGCAACCTTCTCGTTTGTGGACCATTCCACATACAGCTGGCGCTCCTGCTGCGCCCGCAGGATATCAATCACTTCAGAAGAAGGCGTTCCGGGATAGCCGCATGCAAAGTCGGCATTCCCCTCGAGGCATGCGTGTGCTATGGCCTCATTTCCGAGCAGGTATCTCGTTGCCATATTCCCAGGTAAGAGTACTTCAATCATCCGCATTTAACCTAATGGTCTGGCTTTTCGCCCGGCGATAACGGGCACCCCTGACTGCAGACGGGGGCGTCTGCGCAATAACCGGCTTCCGGTAAAAATCACGTGAAACCTGAAATGAAAGCCGGATCAACGAATTTTCCATGAAAAACTCCCCCATACCAGGGGCACTCTCCCCCGCAGCCGAAACCGGGCCGGAACCTCACTTCATCCTGTCGTTTTACCCAAGAAATTCTGCTGGTTTCTGAAATAAAAAGACCCTCGCCGCTCAATCAATTCGCTCCCGTACACGGCCACTCCCCGCCTATCCTCGCGGGGAGGAGAGGGGGTCTCCCCTCCCCCGGGCGGGAGCGATTGTTCCCACGGTCCACTTTCCCGGGATAGTCTGCGAAGACAGGATACTGTGTGTCTGTGCAGCGTCAAGAATTTTCATCCGCTGCGCCTGTAGTCTGAAGAGCAACATGCGAGTTTCATTGGTTAAGCCCTGGGCAGCGCCCCATGTGTGTTTTACCAGCCACGCCCGTGGCGGAGAACGGCTTCATGGCATTTTGCATTAAATCAACTCATGTTTGATACTCGAAGATTCAAGTCGATTTCTTCGTTTCGCTTCCATCCCCGGCTTCCCGCCGACCATCCCCTCAGGGGGAGACCTCCTCCCCAGGTGGGGTGCGATGTCCACCACGGTCCACCGCAACAGAACCGCCGGGAAAAACGGATTCGGGAGGCCAGCACCATCTCCTGTATTCAACTCATCGGTGTTCATCAGTTGCACCTGCAGCCCGCATGGCTTCAGAGATCCGGGGTGCGCCGTCCCGCGCTTTCGGGAGGGACGCTCCGCCCCACGCCGCGAGCCCCCACAAGTTAAATATCGGTAAGAACAACACTTTTATCATGGGGCTGCCGCAAACCGGCCTTGCAACGAAGACCTGATGCAGTGGCTGGCCGCCTGAACGGGGCAGCTCGAAAATCTATAAGAAGATCGAAACCCAACAGTATAAGGTAACCCCGCTGGGCCCGTAGCATAGCTGGTGGTGCACCCGGCTGATAACCGGGAGGTCGTGCGTTCGAATCGCATCGGGCCCATCACAATTCTTATCCTCATCAAATCCATCACAATTCTCATCATCTTTTATTACCTGGCGTGCAACCATCTATCCATGGACAGAAACCAGAAGCTGATCCTTGTCATCGGGATTTTCATTCTTGTTGGCCTCCTGCTCATCGACATTTACCTCGCACTCATCGGCGTAATCATCCTCATCGTACTCTGGATGTCATTTCGGATCATGGCAAACTCGGCGATACTGCCGAACGTCGCCGTGTCGCTGCGGGATGACGCAAAAGGTATTGTGGTGACCAATAAGGGGAACGCGGAGGCGTTGAACATCCATATCGCCCTCGTCCCGCTCAATAAGGAGTACGACCTGCCCTCCATGCAGGTGGACGAGCAGCAGGAGTTCCCGTCCTCCACGATGATCGAGGAGGCAAAGGCCGTGGTCACGTATGAAGACGCCGCCGGACGGAAGTACTCCCGATCATATGGCCTCTCTGCTCTCGGTGGCGGCGAGGAAGACCTGCTGAGGCCTGCCTTTCCGATATTCGGCTGGAAGTAGGGGAGCGTCAGCCGACAATAAACTCAAGGGTCTTTGCCAGCGCATCGACCAGGTCCCCTTCACTTTCCAGATACTCGCGCATCGCCCGGTAGAGCATGAGCATGATCTCGTACCCGTACAGATCCAGGGCCTCCGCCGGCGTCAGGGGATTTAAGTAGGAATCGAGGATGAACCCGTCCGAACTGTACATCAACTCAAAGAATTTCCCGTCCTCCGAAAGAACGCATATCTGGTTCTCCACCGGTTTCGTCGGGTCATCAGGCCTGTACGGCACCGGATCCGTCTTCCCGAGCAGGATCATCTTCTTCGGGTAGTATACGGGATCATAGATCGCTCCCCCGGGGTCAACCTTCCCGAGTTCGAGCATCTCAAGGCCTTTCTGCCCGATGACGGGCATGGTCTTCTCCGCCATGCGCCCCAGGAGTGCCGCCTCCCGATCCCTGACCTCCCGGGAGAGCTCCTCCCTGCGCCGTGAAGTCTCCTCGAGTTTCTCAATAAGCCGCGAGTATCCCTCTTCTATTACCTCGTCCATATGCTTCCTCCCTGATGCGCCGCTCTGCCTCTCGGCACGCAATGCCATGAACGCCTCTTTCGATCCGCCGCCGTTAAGCAACAGACGCACACGGTTCATGCGTCTCCTCACAGGAGAGTGCCGGACGCAAAGCAGCATCTGGTATTCGTCAAAAGTGATGTCTTTGGCACGATAAATGCACCGGTAGCTCCTGGCCGATGGCGTCAGCGTATCCTTCCCATATGGGTGTGCACGAGCGAGGCGGCATAGGCAGCGCTGCCGATGAGGATGATCGTCGCTCCGGAGGGGATGTCGAGGAGATAGGAGAGCCATATCCCGCCCATGGTGAATGCGATGCCGAGGAAGACCGAAATGAGCATCATTGCCTTCAGCCGCGACGTATACTGTCTGCTGATCGCCGCAGGAAGGGTCAGCAGCGCTATCACCAGGATGATCCCGACGACCCGGATGAGCATCACCACCGTCAGTGCGATCAGGGCAAGCAGGAGGAGCACCAACCGCTCCACCGGGAGGTTCATGATAGCGGCGTATTCCTCGTCGAACGTGGCTGCAAGGAGCTCCTGGTAGAGGACGGCGACGACGAGCAGGATAACCGCGGCAAGGAGCGCCATCAGCCGGATATCCCCTGCAGGCACGAGCAGGATGTTGCCGAAGAGATAGCTGAAGAGATCCGGTGCAAATCCCGGGGTTATGGAGACGAAGAGCACCCCGATCGCCATACCGGCAGCCCAGACCGCGCCGATGAGGGTATCGATCTGCTGTCTCGCCCGAAACTGGAGCATGCCCATCCCGAGCGCCGCGCCGACGGTGAAGAGGACCGCTCCTGCAATCGGGTCGATGCCGAGATAATACCCAAGCCCGATGCCCCCGAAGGCCGCGTGGGAGATGCCGCCGCTGATCGCGACCATCCGTTTCACCACCACGTACGTGCCGATGACGCCGCAGGCGATGCTGGCAAGCAGCCCGGCAATGAGGGCGTTTCTGAAGAACTCGTACCCGAGCACGGACAGCATCGTCAATCCCGATCCTCGTGCTCCCGAAAGACCCGGTGCGGCACACCGTGGGCGATCAGATCCACCGGGCAATGGTATGCGGCCTGAAGCATATCCTCTGTGATCTCGTTTGAATCATGGGTGTATAATCGCCGGTTCAGGCAGGCGACTTTGTTCACGCATGCAGCGATCACCCCGATGTCATGGGTGACGAGCAGGATCGTCATCCTCCGCCTGAGCCGATCGAGTATCTCGTAGAACTGGGTCTCGGTCGGAACGTCCACATATACCGTCGGCTCATCGAGGAGGAGGATCTCAGGCTCGCCGGCAAGCGCCCGGGCAATGATAGCGCGCTGCAGCTCCCCGCCGGAGAGGCCGTCCACCTCGCGCCCGGCAAGCGCGGAGATACCCATGGTCGCCAGCGCCTCTTCAGCGGCTCTGTAGTCCTGCCTGCCGTAGCGCCGCGCGATCCCCCGGATCTTGCCCAGGCGTCCGGTGAGCACCATCTCCATCACCGTGATGGGGAACCGGAAATCGAAGGTGCGGTACTGGGGGACGTATCCGAGCAGATCGCGCATCTCCAGAGGAGACCCTCCCTTGATACGGATCTCCCCCTGATCGGGGCGTATCAGCCCCAGGATCGCCCTGAGCAGGGTGGTCTTCCCTCCCCCGTTCGGCCCGATGATCGCGTAAAAATCGCCTTCATAGACAGTGAGGTTCACTCCTTCAAGTATCGGCTGACCGTTGTAGCGCACAACGAGATCCTTCACTTCAATAACCGGCGCTTTCATGCTGATGCCGACCGTGAGAATGCATCCGCAACACTCTTCATGTTCTCCAGATAGTCCCGCGCAAGCGGGCTTACCATGACGACCTCTCCGCCGATCTCCGCCGCGACGACCTCCGCACTCCTGGTGCTGAATTCCGGCGACGCGAAGACGACGGTGATATTATCCTCCTTTGCCTGCCTGATGAGGTGTTCAAGCCCCTGCGGGGTCGGCTCTTTCCCATCGTGCTCGATAGGGATCTGCTCCAGATCGTAGTCCCGTGCCAGGTACCCCCACGATGGATGGTACACCAGAATCTTCCTGTTCTCCATCGTTCCAAGCGCCTGCTCGATCTCGGCATCAAGTTCGCGCAGTTCTTCAAGGTAGCGGTCGGCATTCTGCCGGTAATATCCCGCGTGGTCGGGATCGACGAGAGCAAGCCCCCGGTAGATGTTTTCGACCATGATGGCGGCGTTCTTCGGGGAGAGCCAGATATGCGGATCAGCGGCGTGACCGTCACCTGCCTCGATGAGAGCGACGCCCTCCGAGCAGTCGACAACAAGCATGCCGGGATTCAGCTCACCAATCCTGGCCATCCATACCCGTTCGAACCCAATGCCGGATCCGATCATGGCGTACATCTCCGCGCGGCTTACCTGCGAAAGCTGCCCGGGTGTCGGTTCATGGGTATGCGGGCTTGCCCCGGGAGGCACCATCACCATGACCTCCACGCGGTCGCCCCCCACCCTCTCGACGAACTCCGCCTGCGGGGGTATGGTCACCACTACGGGGATGGTGCCGGCTGTGCTACCGCCGTCCTCCGAGACGCAGCCTGCCGATACGGCAAGCAGGAGCGCCATGATCAGAAGCGCCGCTCCCGGGCTGCCGCCTTCCAATCTCTGCATCGTCATCCGCCCCCCGGCTAATGTTTGGTATAGACCTAAATTATGCGGTCGTTTCTCCTGCATCATATATAAACAGCACGGCAGATACTACCGGTCTGCGGGACAGCAGCAGCAGGTGTCGTGCTCGATGGGGCCGCAGACGCTCATGACCGGATGCCCCAGGGATGCGCAGATACTGTCGACCACGCTCTTATTCACGTACCACTCAAAACTGCGCGCCTCCCTGCACGCGGCATCGGGCGAAAGACCGTGCCGGCTGAGCATGAGGGCCAGCAGGCGGTGCCGCCGGATCAGAAACCGGGCGTACTCCCTGCCCCGCCGGGAGATCCTGACGCCATGGTACGGGGAATGCTCGACAAACCCCGACCTGGCCAGATCCTCAAGCGTCTTCGTCACCGTAGAGGGCGCAACCGAAAAATGGGTCGATATATCGGTTGTCCGCACGACATCCCCCTGATTGAAGATATACTTCAGGTATTCGGCCCGCTTCGCCGAGAGCTCAAGCCCGTCAACCCCTCTCATAGTGGGTGATCCGCCCGGATACTATGTAATCGTTGTGCCGGGGCTAAATTTCGCAGCAGGAAAGCAGCCTCCCGACGACGTAGTGCCTCCGGTTCTCCGCTATCTCAGCCCACCCCGCATAGCCGAGGGGAATATCCTCCCGTATGATGACGTTTGCGTAAGAGGGGTTGCGGCAGACGACCGATCCGGCAGCCTTCTTCTCAGTCACGAGCACCGGAGTCGTTCTGCCGATCCAGCGTGCATTGAACCGGTCATACGAGAGGTCGGCATCTGCCAGGAGGGCGCGTGATCGCTGCTTCTTTACGTAATCGGTATGGTCGGGGAGGGCTGCTGCGGGGGTTTCCGGCCTGCGGGAGTACCGGGTGATGTTCACCTTTGCAAACTCCGCCCGCCGGATCAGGTCGCGCGACCGCTGGAACTCCTCCCCGGTCTCGCCGGGAAACCCGACGATGAAGTCCGAAGAGATCATCATATCCGGGTATCGCTCCCGGAACGCGGCAACGATCCCGAGCACGTCCCCGGCACGGTACCCCCGCTGCATCCTGTCGAGCACGGTATCAGCCCCGGACTGGACGGGCAGGTGGAGGAATTTAAATATCCGCTCGCTCCTCCACGCAGAGACAAGATCGTCCAGGATTGGAAGCACGGTCGCCGGGTTCATCATGCCGGCCCGCACAGAGAAGCGGCCGGGAATCGTTGCGATCCGCCGCAGGAGATCCGGAAGCGATCTGCCGCAGTCACGCCCCCATGCCGCAACGTCCTGTCCGGTCAGCTGGATCTCCACCGCACCCTGCCGGGCGAGAGAGCGGACGGCGTCGAGGATCGCGTCTTCAGGCGCGCTCTGGAGCGCACCCCGGGCATGCCGGGTGATGCAGTAGGTGCACCTGCCGACACAACCGGACGCGACCTGCACGATCCCTACCGCAGTGCCGGGCAGCAGGGTGCCGACCCCGCCGAACCGGGCGGCAATCTCCCGGGGATGGATCACCTTTGGGGTGCAGACCCTCTCGATCTCATCCATCTGAACCAGCGGCATGCAGCCGGTGACGTAGAGATCCCTGCCGGCAAACACCCTGAGGCGGCGGAGCATGCGGCGCTCCGTCGCGCCGACGACCGTGCAGGTATTGATGATCACCGCGTCGGCGTCTTCTGCAGACGACAGCATGCAGCCCTGATCCCGGAGCACCGCGATGAGCTTCTGCGTGTCTGCATGGTTGTAGGTGCAGCCGTACGACTCGATATAGACGCGCCGGTCACGCAGCCCGGCGAGCGGGCTATCCGGCTTGCAGTTTGGGTTCATGGATCTCCCCTGCGTGGAGGCAGGAATGCCGCGCGGCGGAGCACAACGCTTAACCGCTTCGATATACTACTTCTGTACCCGATGATTAAAATAGGGTTGCTCGGCTGCGGCAATGTCGGGCAGATCATTGCAAAACACGCGGAGGGTATCGAGATTGTCGCCCTGTTTGATATGATCGCCGGGCACGCGCAGGAGCTGACCGCATTCTGCCGTGCAGAGCCCTATACCGATTTTGACGCGTTCATCACGCAGGATTTTGATCTGGTGGTGGAAGCGGCGTCGGTCGGCGCCGTCAGATCCTACGGCGAGGCGATCCTTGAGGCAGGAAAGGATCTCGTCCTCTTGAGCGGCGGTGCCCTTGCAGACGAAGATTTCAGGGAAGAGCTCGTCGAGACCGCACGCCGGAACAACAGGAAGATCTACATCCCGAGCGGCGCCATCATCGGGCTCGACAACTTAAAGATCGGGCGGATTTCTCCCTTCAAGACGCTGCTGCTCAGAACGACGAAGCACCCTTCGGCGCTCGGCATCAGCGGCGCCGGGAGAACGGAGATATTTAAGGGGCAGGCGCGCGAGTGCATCAAGCAATACCCGAAGAACATCAATGTCGCAGTGGCGCTCGGGCTTGCGGCAGGACGGGAGGCCGACGTGGAACTCTGGGTGGACCCCGATGTCGAGCGGAATATCCACGAGGTCTATGCGGAAGGCGAGTTCGGGGATATCTATATCAGGATCCGGAACGTCCCGAGCCCGGACAATCCCGCTACAAGTTATATGGCGGCCCTCTCCATCCTGACGCTTCTCCGGAACCTGGATAACCCTCTGGTGGTGGGGACATGAGGATCGCCGGCAGCGGGCAGCCCGATATCCTGACACAGCCAGGCGCGATCGGCGGGAGTCCCGGGTATGCCCGGGAGGCGATGCGGGAATGACGCCCGCCGTCCCGCTCCGGACGCTCCTTGGCTTCATCGAGGAGGATGCGCCCTTTGGCGACGCCACAACCGAAGCGATCATCCCCGATATCAGGGTCAGGGCATCGATCCGGGCGAAGGACCGGGGCGTCATCGCCGGGCTTGCAGAGGCGAGGGCGCTCTTTGAGCACTACGGCGTCACCGTACGCCAGAACCACGCCGACGGGAAGGCTGTGGAGGCCGGGCAGGTGCTCCTTGCGCTCGAGGGCGACGCGAGGGCGATCCTGCTCGTGGAGCGGACCGCGTTAAACATCATCGGGAGAATGAGCGGGATCGCCACGCAGACGCACCGGTTTGTCGAGGCCGCCCGGAAGATCGATCCGGATCTCCGCATAGCCGCAACCAGGAAGACCGCACCGCGGATGCGGATCCTCGATAAGAAGGCGGTGGCGCTCGGCGGGGGCGACCCCCACCGGTTCGGCCTATCCGACGGCATCCTGATCAAGGACAACCACCTCGCCCTCGTTCCTATCCGCGATGCGATAGCAAAAGCCCGCGCATCATGCGCCTACCGGAAGATCGAGATCGAGGTGGAGAACCCGGAGGATGCGGTGCTGGCAGCGGAGTGCGGCGCGGACATCATCCTGCTCGACAATATGCCGCCCGAGCGGATCGAGGAGACCCTCCGTGCCCTGGCGGCACGGGAGCTGCGGGATCGTGTGCTGATCGAGATCTCGGGGAGGATCACCGGGGCCAGCTTCGGCGACTACTGCCGGACCGGTGCCGACATCATCAGCATCGGGGCACTGACCCATTCCGTCAGAAACTTCGATGTCTCCCTTGAGATTCACAAAGGAGTCGTGACGTTCACGATGTAGGGGCAGCGCCCCTGGCCTCCTTCTCTCTGTCCCCTTCACTCCCGCATGTTAAACGACCATGATGCTCGGCAGGATGAAGCCCTGCAGGCTGCAGATGCGGCCGATGAGAAAACCCGAATTCCGATGGGGTACCCCGGACCCATGCCCTGTTCCTGCCTCTCCCCGGAGAAGGGACCGGGGGGCAGGGGAAGGGGGCCTCCCCACCCCCATGCGCCACTCCCACATGACGACAGGCGGTGAGCAGCCGCGCCCGGGGGGCGAGGCAAACAGAACGGCAGTGGGCCGTGGGGGACATCCCACCCCGCCCGGGAGGGGGTCTCCCCTCCCCCAAAAACCCCTCCCCCGTGAGGATAGACAGTGGAAAGCCGTGTACGGGACCGAACTGAGTTAAGCGCCAAGAACCTTCTATTTCAGAAACCGGCCCGATTTTCATGTGAAACGCCCATGAAGCCCCCGATGGGGGCGACAGGCGCAACGGATGAAAATTCCTGACGCTGCATCGACACGCAGTTTCCTGTTTTCCCAGACTATCCCCGGGGCAGTGGACCGAGGGGGACATCCCAACGGGGTGGGGACCGGGGAGGGGGAGACCCCTTCCCCCATGAGGATTGCCGGGAGGAAGCCGTGTACGGGAGCGAATTGATCTGAGCGCCAAGTGCCTCCCATTTCAGAAACGGGTTGGATTTTCATAGGAGCCGCCGAAAAGGCCGAAATCGCCGCTTGCGCAACCGATAAGGCCATTCAGCGCTTTCATATGCCATTTCGGCTCTCATTTATCCGAAAAAAAAGTACCGTGGAGGGGACACCTTGTGACCACTCTCAATATGCCGTCGGGACGTCGTCCATGATCAGTTCATCGAGGAACGGCATGATCCCCTTCACGTAGCGGAGAGGATTTTCGTTCTCCTGTTGCAGCTCGCCGTACGCGATGATCTCGATCTCCAGCGGGAGTTCGTTGAGGCGATCGAGGAAGGCGGGATCCGACCCGGTTGCATACTCGAGGAACACATCGACCCTGATGAACGGACGCTCGAACTCAGGAATATCGCCGTATGTCCGAAGATCGTCGCCGAGGGTCGACTCGCGTGCGAGGTTCTCCTCGAAGTACAGAAAGACGGTGATGTTGAAGCGATCCTGGATCATCTGGAGATCCCTGATGTCGACGCTTGCTCCCAGGACTATTCCCGACTGCTGCAGTTCCAGCGGGAAAGATGCCTCTTCCTTTGCGTCTGTCCGGTTTGCCATGGTATGAAAGTGCGCATAAACTACAAAAAGCTCGTGCACAACGCTGATCGCGTTCGGGCGGCTGCGGCAATAGAACCACGGTTCATCCCGGATGCCGGCAGGAAGCATCCGGGAAGGGCAAACGGTAAAATGAAAGGCTTATAATGGCTGCAGTACAGCATTGCGTAGGGTGTTATGTGACTGAACGTGATCTCCCGGAGACAGAGAAAGACCCGATAGGGGGAATGGTGAGGGAGAATCGGATACGCGGGCTGATCGAACTGCTTGAATCGGACAATCTGACGTTCAGGTGGAAGGCGGCAGACCTTCTCGGGATGATGCAGGCAGAGAGCGCAGTCAGGCCCCTGATCCGGGCGCTCGACGATGAGTTCGTGGATGTCCGGTGGCTGGCGGCACGATCCCTCGGCAAGATCGGGGATCCCGAGGCGGTGGAGCCGCTCATCCGCTGCCTGGCCGATGAAGACCAGTGGGTGCGACTGGGAGCGGCCTGGTCGCTCGGCAGGATCGGGGATCAGCGCGCGGTTGAGCCCCTGATCCCGCTGCTCTCCGATCCGAAGGCGAAGGTCAGGAAGAACGCCGCCTGGGCGCTCGGAAGGCTCGGTGACCCCCGCGCAATAGAGCCGCTCTCACGCCTCCTGAAGGATGAGGATACGCGTGTCCGGGATGCCGCAGAGGAGGCCCTTTCCCGGATCCGGGAGAAAAACCCGGAAAATACGGCCTGAAAGGCGGATGCAGACTATTCCCTCTCCTTGCATGCCCGCATCGGTATCACACAGGGTATGCCGAGTTCGTTTCTCACCATGGAATCGACGCCGTAGACGGCGCGGATAGTCTCAGGGGTGAGCAGGGACACCGGGTCTCCTGCGGCAAAGATCTCCCCGCTCTTCAGCATGAGGAGCGTGTCGCAGAAGCGGGCGGCGAGGTTCAAGTCATGGATCGCCATCACCACCGAGAGGTGCTGCCGGTCTGCGAGCCCCCGGATCGTCTCCATCACCTCGATCTGGTGGCGGAGGTCGAGGTTGCTCGTCGGCTCGTCGAGGAGGAGGACCTTTGGTTCCTGGCAGAGCGCCCGTGCAATCAGCACCTTCTGCCGCTCGCCGCCGCTTATCTCGGCAAAATCCCTGAGCGCCAGCTCCTCGATCCCGAGCAGCTCCATCACTCCATGCACCTTCTCGATCTCCTCTTCTCCGACGCCCCATCCGATATGCGGACGCCTCCCCAGGAGAATCGCATCAAAGACCGTTCCCGCAAGCATCCCCTGCGACGACTGCGGGACATAGGCAAAGGACCGGGCGAGCTCCTGCCGGCTCATGCTTCCGACATCAGTCCCGTCCAGGAGGACGCTCCCCTCGGGATGGAGGATCCGATCGATGCACTTGAGGAGTGTGGTCTTTCCCGAGCCGTTCGGACCGACGAGGCCGAGTATCTCCGCCTTCTGCAGGCTGAATCGCAGCCCGCAGAGTGCCTGCCTGCTCCTGTAGGAAAAGGAGAGATTGTCTATCGCAAGCGTTACCAATAGTCACGCCCCCTGCGCATGAAGAGATACCCGAAGAAGGGAATCCCGATGAACGCCGTCATAATCCCGACCGGGATCACCTGACCGGGAAGAAGCGTCCTGGCTGCGCAGTCCGCGCCGAGCAGGATGACGGCCCCCACGATCCCGGATGCGGGCAGGAGAAACCGGTGGTCGCCGCCGATCGCCAGCCGGGTGATGTGGGGCGCGACGAGCCCGATGAACCCGATCGTCCCGGTAAAGCAGACGATGGCGGCCGTCATCAGCGAGGTGAGGATCATCATGACCGTCCGCACCCGATCGACCGTCACTCCCAGGCTCTTTGCAACCTCGTCGCCCTCGCACATCGCATTGATATCCCACGACCGCCAGATGACGAACGGCGTGCAGACGCCGACGATTGCGGCGACGACGGCGAGCTTCTCCCAGGTCGTCCGGCTGAGGCTCCCGAACGTCCAGAAGACCACCTCATAGACCTGCTCTGATGTGCCGAGGTACTGGAGGAACGAGGTCATCGCCGAGAAGAGGTACATGAGCAGGATGCCGGCAAGGACCATCGTCCCTGCGGTCATCCCCTTCTGCCGGGCCAGCCCGTAGATGCCGAATGCGGCAAGCAGGGAGAAGAGAAAGGCATTTCCGATGATCAGGTGCTCGTCGGCGAGGAGGCCGAGCCCGAGGACGATCGCAAGCGACGCCCCGAATGTCGCGGCGGAGGAGATGCCGAGCGTGAACGGGCTCGCAAGCGGATTTCTGAGGATGCCCTGCATCACCGCGCCGCAGAGGGCGAGGCCGAAGCCTGCGGCAACGGCAAAGAGGATGCGATGGAGGCGCAGGCCGAAGACGATGGTGACGGCCAGTTCGTCGGCCTCGACGATCTCCGGGAAGGCCCATGAAAGCATGGCGGCATAGGCGTCCCCGATCGAGATGTCGGCAGACCCGATGGTCGCGGCAACGCCGATCAGGACGATGAGCAGGAGGAGCGATCCCCCGATGAACGCGATCTTCCTCCCGATGAAGCGCTGGTACTCCAGCTGTACCCGGTATCTCCCGGGCGTCTCCTCATGCTGCATCGCGACACACCCCGTCAGGGGAAGACAAAGACGCCTTCAGTCCTGACATCGTAGGAAAGCCCCTGGAACTCAGTGATATAGCGGTGGTGGATCTCTGCCGGATCGAGATCAGGGAAGAGATCAGGGTAGAACCACTTCGCATAGTAGGCGATCCCGACGAAGTGCGCGGCAGTACCCAGGATGTCAGAGTGAATGCAGTGCACCCGGCCGTCCCTGACGGCGTCGATCGCACCCCAGCCCGGGCGTCCGGCGACGGCGGCGGCAAGCATCGCGGGATTTTCGCGATCGCTGTCACCGTATCCGCCGAAGTTTGCCGAGCCGCTGCCGTAGAGTTTCACGACGACTGCCGGATTTCGCGCGATCACCGCCTCGGGGTCGACCTCGGGGTATGCCGTAGCCGCATCGGCGAAGATGTTTTGCCCGCCCGCCATCACGATCTTATTATGGTAGCCCGAGCCCGCCGCCGCGCTCTTGTAGTCATTCCAGTACTCGTAGTAGACCGATACCCTCTCCTCTTCAGGGATCGAGCCGGTCCGTTCGGCAATCGGGGTCATGGCTTCGTCATAGAAGGCGAGGAGGCGCACCGCCTGCTCCTGGCGGTCGAAGATCTCCCCGAGCAGGCGCACCTCGTCCCGGTAGGTCTCTGGCAGGTGGCAGTCGAAGCGGAATACAGGAGTATTCGGGGTGAGCCGCTGCATGGTCTTCTCGACCTCGGCGGACTCGGCGGTGCAGACGGTCGCATAGACGAAGACGGCATCTGGCCGGAGCGAGAGGATCGCCTCATAGTCGGGCGACCAGACCGATCCGACGCTGACTGCATCGCGGTACTCCGGGAAGAAGACCCGGTTCTCGATGTCGTACTTCTGGACGCCGACCACCACGTCCGGCCCGACGCCGAGCGACCGGAGGGTTTCGGTGGTGCTGCTTGAGAAGACGACGATCCGGGTCAACGGCCGGTCGAGGGTGATCTGCCTGCCCGCCCCATCGGTCACGGTCTTTGGCTGGCCGCCCCAGTACCGATACACATAGGCCATGCCGTAGAGATCGTCTGCAGAAGGCGCCGATTCCGAATCGGTGAGATGATCCAGGATGGCCGTTGCCAGCGCTTCCCGGGTGACGGCGGCCCCGGTTTCTGCTGCGGGCGCCGCTGCCGCGAGGAGCATGCAGGCGATAACGATCGCCGCCAGCCGGCAGGTCGCGGCCATCACGCACCTCCCCGCTTCATTGAAGCAAGGCAGCCGCAGCCCAGTGCGAAGACGGCGGCGGCTGCGGGAAAGCCCGGAGCCCGGGGAGGTTCGGCTTTGGCATGCGCCTGATCGGAGGGATCCTGTGCCTCAACCGGGACGATAGTACCTCCGGCAACGCCGGTCGGGGCGATGCTGCCGCCCGACCCGGAGAGGATGTCTTCCCATACCCCGGTAAAGGTGCCGCTCGCATCCGGGCCGCTCTTTGCAGTATAGACGATCCGGGATTCGTCAATGACCGCAAATGCCACGTCCCGACCCGAGACGCGCACCTGCCCGGCAGGATGCGTTGTGCCGACCAGCACAAAGTCTTCCGGGATCGTCTCCACGATCCCTCCGACAGAGATTCCGGGACACTCAAGGGTGACCTCGTAGACGAGGCCGTCATCGGCAGCCGCCGGGAGGATGGTGCGGACCACCGCCTCATTTGCAGCCACAGCAGGGGCAATGCAGAGGCAGAGGCAGAAGCACACGCAGCATATCCGCACGGCGCGGGGCATTGGTACCATAAATAGGAGAGTAGTATTACATTATTTAAGATTTTTCAAAATAAATCCTTTAAAACATATAAAAAAGCAAAGCAAAAAATCTGAAAGACCGGAACGCGGGGATCGCCGGCATGCCCGGCCAGGGGCCGATACCATCTTCCGTCAGGCCCTTCTCCGGCGAACCCACGGGATATATATCAGGCAAGGAGAAGATATTCTTCTGATAAACAGATGGATCTCTTCATGAAGCGCGCCCTGGACGAGGCGCGTGCAGGACTCCGCGAGGGGGGCATCCCCATCGGTTCCGTTCTGGCACGGGACGGCAGAATTCTCGGGCAGGGGCGGAATCGGCGTGTGCAGCAGAACGATCCCGTGCTCCACGCGGAGATCGACTGCCTCAGAAACGCCGGAAGGATCGGGAGTTACCGGGGTACCGTCCTCTACTCCACGCTGATGCCCTGCTATCTCTGCGCCGGCGCCGCCGTCCAGTTCGGCATCGCAAAGGTCGTTGCAGGAGAGTCCGAGAACTTCGGGGGCGCCCGCGATCTGCTGGAGAGCCACGGGATCGAGGTGATCGACCTGGATCTGGAGGAGTGCAAGCAGATGATGCGGCGGTTCATCGAGGAGCACCCCGATATCTGGTTTGAGGATATCGGGGCGCTGTGAACCACTCCCGCACATGGACGGATCTTCCTGCCCCATGCTCCTTTCAATCGGGGACAGTCGAGCAGATCCGAAGGGATGGACGCGCCTGAAAGCGGAAGCTGTGCGATCTTGATCCCGCGATCGTGCGGCGTGCTACAGGCGGCATCCCGTGACCGGGGACGAAGCCCTCCGGGCTGCTGGCGTCACTGGTACAGATCGCGATGCATCGGGTAAGGGCATCCCGGATCCGGGTCTCTTTCCCGGCGGTTCTGCTGGAGTTGACCGTGGGGAGCATCGTAATGGGGGGAGACCGGCGAGGGGGAGACCCCCTCCTCTGCACCCGTGAAGATACTCCCCACGGTCTACTACACCGGGGTAGTCGGTGAAAACCGGATCCGGGATATCGATATCCGCTCATGAATTTTCATCGGTTGGGCCTGCAGCCCCTTCCAGGGGCTTCATGGGCGGTTTCCTATGAAAATCAAGCCAGATTCTGCAATGGATGGTTCTTATCGGTCAGTACCTTATGCGCCTCCGTACACGGCTTTCAACCGGCCATCCTCATAGGGGGAGGGGCGGACACCCCCTCCCCGGTCCCCGCCCCCTGTTGGGATGCCTCTCTCGGTCCACTATACCAGGATAGTCCGCGAAAACCGGGCCCGGAGTACCTGTGCAGCGTCAGGAATTTTCATCCGTTGCGCCTGTAGCCGTAAAACGGCCTCATACGCGGTTTGTATAAGTATAGATGGAGAGCGGCATCATCCACCGTCGTTCTGTATGCCTGCGGCCTTTGAGGGCTCATGTCGTTTCATGTGAACCACCCCTACCTGAATGGGGGTGCTGTCGTGTGCCGTTTCCCGTCCAGCGCCCGGGCGATAGAATTCTCCCCTGCCAGGCCACCAGGGGAGCGGGACCTCCCGGTGGAGACTCGATTGTCCCTGACCGTCTTCTGCCGCCCTGCAGTGGATCGCTCCCGGTGAGGTCTTCTGCACCGCCGTGGAGGCATCCTGCACCTGCAGTGCGGCGATGGAGGGAGGTGACGGACTACCTGGAAGATCGGCAGGCTCGCCCGGCGGAAATGCTTTTTCCCATGGCGGGAGATAGAGCTACCATGAGCAAGCATCTGTATGCAGCAGCGGTCTGCACGCTCGTCCTTCTCGGTGCGGCACTCGCAGGATGCGTGGCCGCCGAACAATCGGCCGGCCCCGCAGAAGACCGGGACATCCTCTACCAGGCATCCACTATCGACGCCCTCCTGCTGGGGGCGTACGACGGATGCATCTCCATCGGAGAACTCAGGGCGCACGGCGACTTCGGTATAGGCTGCCTCCATAAGCTCGACGGGGAGCTCGTCGCAGTCGACGGCGGGTTCTACCAGATCCGGCATGACGGTACGGTACACCCGGTTGCCGATGTTGAGACAGCGCCGTTTGCGGCGGTCACCTTCTTTGATTCAGACGAGACGATCATGCTCGACGGCCCGATGAACCTGACGGTGCTTCAGGAGCGGGTGCTCGAGCATCTCCCCTCGGAGAACTACTTCTATGCAATCAGGATCGACGGAACGTTCCCCTCTGTGGAGGCCCGGAGCGTTCCGGCGCAGGAGCGGCCGTACCCGCGGCTCGTGGACGCGGTGGCCGACCAGTCGGTCTTTTCGTTCCAGAACGAGACCGGGAGCCTTGTGGGCTTCTGGACGCCGGCATTTGCGGAAGGAATCAACGTACCCGGCTACCACTTCCACTTCATCACCGACGATCGGACGGGAGGGGGGCACGTCCTCGACCTGTATCTCGAGGAAGCGGAGGTGCAGATCGACATGACGCCCGACTTCTCCATGAGCCTGCCCACCGGCGGAGACTTCCCGGGGCTCGATCTCTCGGGCGGCCTCCAGGAAGACCTCGCAACGGTCGAGAGATAACACCTACTCCCTGCCCTGCCGCTGCAGCAGCGCCTGCCTGCAGGCAGGGCAGAGCATCTTCTTCTTCCGATCGAGCTCGGCAAGGGTGCTTGGCCGGAACATGACGCATTCCACGCTTTCGCAGTGGTCGAGCCCGAGAAGGTGGCCGATCTCATGCGCACCCTCCTTTGCGGTCCGGTCAATCAGGTCGTCGTCGCTCTCCATCCTGCCGTAGTACGCGTTCTCAAACCGCGCCGTTGAGACGACGGCGGCACCACCCGACGGGCGTGCAAGGCCGAAGACAAAATCGCAGCCATTAACATAGAGATCCCGGGGCACCACGAGCAGCACCGGATCCCGGATCTCATAGCGCCGGATGAACGTATTCTGGAGACGATCCAGGATCGTCCGGGCATCGTGCTGATTCCGCCCCCTGTCATAGCCGTCGATGAGAATAGGAGATTCTGCGAGATCAACGGGGATATCAAGTATCATCGCTATGTTCCGGCAGACGGGGAGCTGGATGCCCGGCGGTGATTGCTGATCCCAAAGGACTTTGACGCCCATTACCTAAATTCTGGTAATGAGTTGCAATAAACATATTGAACGCTCCATCGGGGACTGCATCAGCAGGCGATACCGGAGCGTTGTGGAGATCGGGATCGGAGACAACCCGGACGCAGCCCGCATCGCCGCTGCTGCGGGCCTTGCCGTCCTCTGCACCGATATCAGGCGGGACTGTGCGCATGAGGGGCTGACCGTCGTTGCAGACGACCTGTTTTCGCCCACAATCAGCCTCTATGAGGCTGCCGACCTGATCTACGCCATCCGCCCGGGCATCGAGATGCTCCCCGCCTTGATCGATCTGGCGCGCCGCGTCGATGCCGATCTCCTGGTCTACCATCTGGGACACGAGATATACGGAGACGGCGGGGAGATCGTCCACTGCGGCGGCATCGTGCTCCACCGCTATCATCGGCGCAGGGGCAGCCTAGAAGAGGGTTGACTGCCCCCGCGGATTCTGCCTCGTCTCCTCTTCCGCTGGCTCCTCCGGATTGGCCTTCCGCTTCTTCGCCGGCTTCTTTTCGGCGGCTTTTGCCTCTTTTGCCGCGTCTTTTACGATCTTTGCCGACCTGGCCCGGTCCTGAAGAAAGAGGTTCAACTCATCAGCGTCGAGTTGCAGCTCCCGCACGTACCGGGCAGGATCCCGCTCGACGAGCAGGGTGAGGAGGGTGAAGAACTCTTCACGCAGCGTCTCTGGAGGGGTATGCGTCATTATGGAGAGCTTATTGGTGAGCGCCGTGCGGATCGCCTTCTGCCGCTTTGACCTGCCCATCTTCTGCCAGCGTGACGGCGGCATGATCCGCCCGTGGATCCCGTGCCCCCCGGCCGCACGCGAGACCCCGAGCAGCATCACCGCGGTTGCATACCGCCAGAGCGTGTAGTACTGCCTCCGGTAGGTGTGGCCGATATACTCGTCGGCGCGGGAGACGCAGGCATAACCGCGCGCACGGGAGACGGGATCCGGCAGGTGCTCCAGATTCCCCTCGATCCACTGCTCAACGGTATCGGGGGTATCCTCCACCTCATAGGAGAGGGCGAGCAGATCCGCATCGTCCCGGCTCTTGAACAGCGCCGCCACGAGCTCGAAGATCGTGGACCGCTCGTCCTTCCGAACCGTCCTTACATCCTCCCCGGTGAGGCGATTCCTGCCGATTGCTGCGGCGAAGAGCATATTGACGGCCGACCGCATATCCCCTCCCGCCTGATCGGCGATCCAGGCGAGCGCCTCTTCGCTGCAGACCACCCCTTCGGCGGCGCAGATCTGCTTTAAGCGCGGGACGATCTGCCGCGCCTGGAGCGCCCTGAACTGCACGGGCTCGGTTGCGGCTTTCAGTTCCCGGGCAAGCCCGTAATAATCGTTTGCGATCAGGATGATCGGCTGCATCGACTCGCCGATGATATCGACGATCGCCTTTGCCCCGCCGCGATCGGCGTGCGCATGGAGGTTGTCCGCCTCGTCGAGCAGTATCAGTTTCCTCGACGCACCGGTGAGGCTTCCAGTCCTGCTGCTGCTGCCTGCGATCTTTTCTATCATGGGGCGTGTCCGCTGGTCGGAGGCGTTCAGCTCGATCACCTCCCAGCCCATGTCATGCGCAAGCGCATACGCACTGGAGGTTTTTCCGACGCCCGGTTTGCCGTACAGGACGAGAGGTTTGCTGCCTCTGGTCCAGTCCCGCGCCCACTCGTACATCTGGCGCACTGCAGAGGCGTTCCCCGCGATCTCCTGCAGGCGGCGGGGGCGGTACTTCTCCGTCCAGTCCATGTATATCCATCGACGGGCGGGATGAAAAAATCAGCGCTGATTCAAAATACACATCGATGCTCTCCGGGGATCTTCCGCTCATCCGCGGGAAATCCCGGCGTTTGCCATCGGAAAAGAGCAACCAATATCCCGGAGCAATCAAATACATTATCTCTGATGAAGCAGAATACCTTAAAGAAAATTGGGGTAATGGTGTTTTTGTGGTAAGGAACTGCTCCACAGATATGATAGCGAAGGCCGTCAGGGAATATGAAGGCGTGACGAGGAAGCACGAGATCGGCGGCATGATCAAGGCCCTCCGGCTCGGCGACGCACAAAACATCATCGCAGCCTTCGGCGAGGATGCTGCGGTCATTCAGTATCATGAGGATGAAGCGCTGCTCCTTGCAGCGGACGGCATCTGGAGCAGGCTCATGGAGGCGGATCCCTTCTGGGCAGGCTACTGCGCCGTACTCGTAAATATCCACGACATTGCCGCGATGGGCGCAAAGCCGATCGCCATGGTGGATATCCTCTCGTTCTCAGACGAGCAGATCTGCAGGGAGGTTACCCGGGGCATGGCCACCGCATCCATCCAGTTCGGCGTACCGATCGTGGGCGGCCACCTCCACCCCGATACCCCCTACAGTGTCGTCGACGTCGCCATCCTGGGATCGGCGCGGATGGACCAGATCATCTTCAGCCACACCGCAGAGGCGGGCAACCAGGTGGTCGCCGCCGTCGATCTGCAGGGAAGGGTCCATCCCTCCTGCGCCCTCAACTGGGATTCGGTCACCATGAAGACGGCGGAGCAGGTGCGGGCTCAGGTGGATGTCCTGCAGGAGCTCGGCCGGGAGCGGCTCGTCACCGCAGGGAAGGATATCAGCAATCCCGGCGTCATCGGAACACTTGGCATGCTGCTCGAGGTGAGCGGGAAGGGTGCGGTGATCGACCTCGAGTCGATCCCGAGGCCGGATCTCCGGGAGCTCGGGATCACGTTCGATCTGTGGGTGCGGATGTATCCGGGAATGGGTTTTGTATTCACGGTCAGGGACGAGCACGTGACGGAGGTCTGCAGACGCTTTGCAGGCGTGGGCATGACGGCGGCGCCTATCGGCCGGGTGAACGATACCAGGAACCTCACGATCAGGTTCGAGGGCGAGGAGACGGACGTCTTCGATCTCGGCCGCGACGGGATCATGAGATTGTTCGCTGATTCAGGCGATTTATGTCCGTAAAGGTCGGTATCGGCGTAGCAGGAGACATCGCGAAGGTGCTTGCGAGCATCCGGGAGGTCGGCGACCGTGCGCGGGTCGTCTGCTATGCGTCCCCGGGCGCACTCATGGAGACCGGCGGCCTCTGCGATGTCGTGGAGAGGGGCAACCCGGGTCCGGCGATGGTCTCCGCACTGATGGACGGTGAGATCGATGCAGCTGTCCGGGGCACGCTTCCGTCGGCTCAGACGCTGCAGGCATTGAAGATCGCATCTGGCGTCGACCACCTGGTGCGCATCGCCCTCCTGGAGACCGCCGGCGGGAAGCTGTTCCTCCTTGCTCCCGTCGGTGTGGACGAAGGCTGGACCATCGCCCAGAAACTCGAGCTGATCCGGAGCGGCCGGATCATCGCCCGGAAGTTCGGCCTGCATGAGGGCGTGGCGATCCTCTCCGGCGGACGGTACGGGGATGTGGGGCGGCACGCCGCCATTGACCGGAGTCTGGCGGATGCCGAACTCATCGCCCGGCTTGCCGGTGCCGAGCATACCGAGATTCTCGTCGAAGAGGCGATCCAGCGCGGCGGACTGATCATCGCGCCGGACGGCATTGCCGGGAACCTGATGTTTCGGACCCTGATCTTCCTCGGCGGAGGCAGGAGTCACGGAGCACCGGTGGTGAATATCAATAAAATTTTCGTCGATACTTCGCGCGCCTCACCAAATTACGCAAATGCGATATTACTTGCCGCATCACTGTTTGAATAACAGATATCGCTCCTCGTGGCGCATTTCGTTGAAATATCCCCGAATTGCAGCCCTTCTTTTTTCAGGCATTACCTGCCCGATCTCATGATGCAATGCCCAGAGGATACGCCGATGCGCAATATCGACGCAAATTTCTGAAAAAATCCCGAAATGTTTAAATATTAACTGATATACTTCTTTTTAGAGGTGGAATGATTATGGCAGACCTACCTATTGCTGCAGTTGTACGTATTGCAAAGAAGAATGGTGCTGAGAGAGTTGGCAGCGATGCCGCAGCCGCACTGGTAACCAAGGCAGAGGCATACATCGCCGAACTCACGAAAGAGGCAAACCGTCTTGCTCAGCACGCGGGTCGCAAGACGATCAAGGCAGAGGATGTCGAACTTGCGGTGAAATCCGCATAAGTGTATCCCTGTACTTTAACCCCCTTTTTTACCCTGTCTCTTCCGGCAGAGCCACCGTCACGCCCAAACATTCTCCGCCATCAACGAGCCTTCAAGCAGACGTGACGCCTTCACCGACCTCACCGATCCCGGAGAGATCGGGAAAGGATGAAGCCCTGCGGGCGCAGGCGCAACCGGAGAAGATCAAGATGCAGCTACTTTTTCAAATTTCGACTTAATTCTCATATAAAACTGCGTATGAAGCCCACGGAAGGGGCTGCAGGCGCAACGGATGAAAATCCATGAGCGGTCTGGAGTATCACGGTTTCTGTAGTTCATGGATCTCGCAGTACAGTGGACCGCAGGAACAATCGCCATGGGGGTGGGGACAGGGAAGGGGGTCTCCCC
>JAHKLN010000086.1 GCA_020854755.1 Methanomicrobiaceae archaeon
CACCCTGATCGCCGAGGTCTCGCTGTCCGCAACATAGAGCGCACTGCCGTCTGTCGTGATGCCTGAAGGCTGCGCAAATGCCGCCTTCTCCCGCGGCCCGTCGATGAGCGCCTCTTCGCCCGTGCCGGCATAGGGACGCACCTCGAGGGTGGCAAGGTTCAGCCGCCAGATCTGGTGCGAGCCCGCCATGGCGATATAGAGGTAGTCCTGAAGCAGCGTCACGTCCCACGGCGAGCTGAGCGGCACCGCGGTGCCGTATCCGCCGGCGCTCCCGGCCGAAGCCTGCTGCCCGGTGCCGGCCACGGTCTCCACCGTCCGGGTCTGAAAGGATGCCTTTCTGACCTTGTGGTTTCCGGTATCGGCGATATAGAGGCAGTCCTCCCCGGCATCGTAGATCAGCCCCTGCGGCATGCAGAATCTGGCTCCTTCGAAGTCTCCGAGGATATCCCCGGGGGTCCCTGATCCGATGATATCGATGATATCGCCCGCCGGCGAGATGACGAGGATGCGATGGTGGTTTGAGTCGGAAAGGAAGAGGCGCCCGCCGTCGCTCTCATCCGCAGCAATCTTTCCCGGGAAACGCAGCGTCTCTCGATCCTCCTCCCTGATCAGGCCGAACTCCAGACGTTCGCTCTTCAGCATCCCGCGTTTTGCAAACTCCCTGCTGATGTACTCGATGAGCGGATCGAGCTGCTCGTACACCCCTCCCCCGGAGGTTTTGCTGATGATGAAGCCTGCAGGATCGATCAGGACGGCGGAAGGCCAGACGGATATGCCGAACGCCTGCCATACTGCGCGATCGCTGTCGATGGCAACGGGATGCTCAATACCATAGCGGCGGATCGCATCGAGGACATTCTCCACCCTCTTTTCGTGCTCAAACTTCGGAGAATGTACACCGATCACCACAAGCTCCGGATACTTCTTCATAAGCCGCTTCATGTCCGGTATATCGTGGATGCAGTTGATGCAGCAGAACGTCCAGAAGTCCAGCAGCACGACCCTGCCGACCAGATCCCGCAACTTCAATGGGCGATCGGTATTGAGCCACTCCAGGGTGTCGGGAAACTCCGGGGGGATGGTCGGTCTCATGTGAGTGGAGTGTGATAGTCAGCAGTTATATTACTATTGCCGGGAAGCATTAGATGCTCCCGCTGGAGAGCACCTGCTGCGGCATGGCGGGAACTGCCGTCACCGGAAAATCGGCATATCGATGCCGGTGCACCCCACAATACACGTCGCAGGCATTTCGCCGGTCTTCATTGCATCATAACACGGCTCTCAAAGACGGGAGGCACCCCTCAAAAACCACAGAACCCTGCCCGTGTCCCGTTTCGAGCCATCACAAAGCGCCCGGGACGATCTCTCCATCTGTCGGATTCCCTGCTGCCGACAGGGACTTTCCGCTCCGCTCCGACGGCAGCGCAAGCCGGGAACGTTTCAATCATCGTCAAACATGTCCGGTTCAACCATGTCATCGTCGGTATCCTCAGGATACGGGACGTCGAATACGATTGATCCGTCTTCAAGCACATCTCCGATCTGAAACTCCTGATCAGCGAGGTACTCCCGTTCTTCAACCTTGCCGTCCGGTCGTGTGACAATCACCCACATGCTCAAACCTCTGCGCGTTCTGATCTGACGGTTCTTGTGCCTCTTTTCGCCGGGAGTTATCCCTTCTTCAGGGGGCAGCCCGGAATGAACCCTGCAATCAGATATCAGTTCCATGATCAATAAGGATTTTTTGGTGACTGCTCCCGGTTTCGCCGGAGATATTACGGAAGTTCACCCGGATATCGAAGAGCAGGGACCGCTCCGGCAGAGAAAGCGGCGGACCATAAGAGGACGTTTGGCAGACGCCCGTATCAGCCGTTGCTGTACGACAGGAGCGCAGGCAAGAGCTGGAAAACTGCTGTATTGAGCGGGCGATTCGAAGCATGCCCGCAGGAGAGTGCCGAAACATCGAACCGCGATGATGCCGCGGGCGCAATCGATGACCAAAAACCCTCTGCCAGGGGGGGCCGCCGCATTCACAGGTGATAGGGGTGTCCGAACCCGGAAGCGCGCTTCCGGTACCGACTGCGCCCCGATACATCGGTTGCGCCCATCCCGGAATGCCGGCAGCCTGCAGGTAGCTGCCGATATCCTTGAAGATGCCCGCCCGGGGGGAGAGTCCCTTCCCGGCAGGCACCTCTGCGGCGCACCCGGGAAACGCCGTATCCAAACACTCTCCCGGTCTGACCATCGCAAGACCGGCATTCGGGTGACGGAACCGGGCAGTCCCGGTTCTGCACCGGACACCCTTATATATTAATGGCAGGAGATACGACGGTGTATGATGCCTATGAAACGATCACTTGGTGCAAAGACGATACTCTACCCACATCCGGTCTTCGTCGTCGGAACCTATGACCGTGAAGGGAGGCCGAACGCCATGGTCGCCGCCTGGGGAGGTATCTGCTCCTCTCAGCCGCCCTGCGTCGCCATATCGCTCCAGAAGCCGAGGCATACCTATAAGAACCTCATGGAGCAGAAGGCCTTCACCATCAGCATCCCTCCGGAGGAGTACATGGCGGAGGCGGATTTCTTCGGGATCGCCTCTGGAAAGGATGTAGACAAATTCGCAGCAACAGGCCTGACGCCGGTGAAGAGCGAGGTCGTGAACGCGCCCTATGTCGGAGAGTTTCCCTTCGTCCTTGAGTGCAGGGTCATCCATACCATCGAGATCGGAGTGCATACCCAGTTTATCGGCGAAATACTGGATGTGAAGGCAGATGAGCGGGTGCTCGGGGCCGACGGAAAGCCCGACATCAGAGAGATCCGGCCGTTCATCTATGACGCTCCCGCGGCAGGCTACGTCGGGATCGGGGCATTCCTGGGGAGGGCTTATTCTGCAGGCAGCAAATTCATGAGCAGATGAGGATATCCCGAAACCGGCCGCAGGCGCAACCGATGAGCATCGATGGAATCGGTTCATTACCCCGGATCCTGTTCTTTCCCGGCTATCCGTTGCAGTGGACGTAGGGACCAGCGCACCCCGCCCGGGAAGGGAGATATCCCCTCCCCTGTCCCCACCCCCATTGGGATGCCCCCCACGGTCCACTGTCCAGGGGTCATCTGCGAAAGCAGGACCCGGGATATCGATATCCGCTCAAGATTTTTCATCCGTTGAGCCCGTGGCCGTAAGACGGCCTCATCGGCGTTTACATGAAAATGCGAACCGTTTATAAAATGGAAAGTTCTCGTCGCTTAACTCAATTCTCCCCCGTACACGGCTTCCCGCCGGCGCTTCATCCGGGGGAAGGCGGCCTGCGGGGAGGGGGTCTCCCCCTCCCCTGCCCCCACCCCCATGGCGATTGTCCCCACGGTCCACTGGACTGCGAGATCCAGGAGATACCGAATCAGTGATACTCCAGAAAACTCACGGATTTTCATCGGTTGCGCCTGTCGCCCCCATCGGGGGCTTCATGGGCGCTTTATATGAACATGGGCGGTGAGCTCCCGTCCATGCTCATGCTGTATGCCTGCGGCCCTGGATTCCCAGGTTCTCCCGCCGCAGGCGTCTCTCTGGCGTTCGGCCACCGGATCGCCGCCTCTCATCACGATGATCCGGAAATAATGCAGCCTTCTGACACCATCAGCAGGTCGATGGCAGCGTTCATCGATGAGCAGGAACCCCCGCAATTGTTTCGCTACCGGATCACCGGAGAGGCATTCTCGTCAAAGGGATTTGTCCGCAAGGCGAGCGAGTAGAGGTAGGGGAAGTGCTCCTTTAGGTGCTTCATGTAAGCAAGCCATTGATACGTGAGAAGCCGGTAGATCCGCTCCGTATCGCTACGGAGGTGAGCGACATCCATTGCGGGCAGCCGGGTGAGATCGTCCCGCACCTCAAGTTCCTCTGTCAGGTGAAACACTGCCGATAGCACCCCGGCAAAGTCGTCATGCTCAAGGAGGGCAGGGTTCTGCAGGAGTTGAAGGAGAATGCCCCGTTTCTCGTCGAGGAATCGCCGGACCGCCTCCAGGTCGACCTGCTGCATATCGATCCGGTAGGCATAGTCCTTCAGGCGCCGGCACACCCGTGCGTAATCCCGTTCGGACCATGCGGCAGTCACGATGAGATCCTCTCTGATCGCCGCCAGATCCGGGTCACGGGATGCGAGATACCTGAGCATGCCTGTGCCGGCCTCGCTGAAGAAGACCCCGATCAGCATATTCATCTTCCTGAAGCGGTCGCGTCTCTCCCTCCCGGCCATCATCATCTCCAGCGCGCTCCCGGCTGCCGCGACGAACGTCCCGACGCCAGCGAGGATGAAGATGACGACAAGCGCCTTGCCGGCATCTGTGGCAGGGTGAATGTCGCCGTACCCGACGGTTGCTATGGACACGACGACGAAGTACAGGGCATCCAGTGGAGAGAGCCCTTCAACCAGCATGAATCCGGCGACGCCCCCGGCGATGACGGCGGTCAGCACAAGCAGGTAGATGCGAAAGCGGAATATTGCTGCATCCATCTCCTCACCCTTCGGTGAGATGGCATATAACAGGTACGTCAACCGCCCGTTATTGAAATATGGGGTGCCTGCCGCCACCATCCCGCAAATGGGGTGAAATAAAATGAAAGGTTCCTAAAAGAGCGCCTATGCACCGTCGCCCATCCTGCTCCCGAGCGTCCAGACCGGCCTGCCGGCCTGCCCGAGATCTGCCGCGACATATGCCTCCGAGACGTTCAGCGAGGCGGGAACCTCGAAGACAAGGTTGCTCCTCTTCGAGTCGTACCGCTCGAGTCTGCTCTTCGTGTATATATTGCCCACCGAAGTTTCCGAAGGCAGCTCGAGAGGCGAATGCTGCATGCCCTGATAGTGAAGCGAGAATGCCTCACGGTCAGGCGTATCGATGGTATACAGCGCGCCGCTTCCTTTATGGCCAAGGTTGGTGACCTTCACGGTGACAAGGAGAAAGATGTGCCCGGCCTCCGGCTCAAATCGTTCCCGGGTTTCGTTCCGATCGGTTATCGAACTGATCCTGCCGGTCGACTCAACCATGAGGGATATCATATTCTCTCCCGCAGGATCATCGTAGCAGTGGCGTTTCAGCAGCGGCAGGGCATCAGCAAATTCATCATCCGGAGCCGGGCTCTCGGCGAAGTGCATGGAGGTGAGGAACTCATCGGTGAACCCGGGCGTATCCCCGCTGCACTCGCTCATCGCCTGCAGAAGGTGTGTGCATCCATCGGAGATATATCTGAGGGCGATTTCGCTCTCCTCATCCGTGAGCGGCGTGCTGTTTCTCAGGATGTCCCCTGCCTCCAGATAATCTTCGAGAGATCGTATAAAGGCAGACCGTGCAGCTTCCTGCTGCGGCGATACCGCGAGGCACCGTGCCCTGCTGAGCGCGTCGCGAGAGACAGCGTACATCTCCGTGGCATTCTCCCCAAGGGACTCCCCTTCCGGGGAATGCAATGAGTGAACGGTCTTTACAGAGAGCATCATAAGGGAGACACCGGTGCGCCCTATCAGTTCAGCCAGCTCTTCGTCGCCATCTGCATGAACTGCCGCCTCCGGCGGCTGATCCGTCATGGCCGAAATCTCTACGGCCTCATCCTCTCTTTCTGGCTCTCCCGTCAGCGCAGCCGCATGCGGCAGGGGAGCACTCACGTTGTCCGGCATTGCATTGCTATCGACGGTATTCTCTCCAGTTGCGGAAGCCATTGAGGACAGCCCGGAGTGAGCCAGCATCTCTTCGACCTGCACCGGAAACAGTGAACCCGGGCTGGCAGCCGACCGGTTCTCTCCATCATGAGCGACCTGCGGATCGAGTATGCTGCCGGCATGCACGGCCGCGACACACGAGCAGAGCAGCATTGCCACAAGAGTGGAGACTGCAATATATGTGCGTATGGACGGACTCTGATAGGCCATGCGAAATAATTCTTCTTTGCACTATAAAAATAATATTATATTTATCGAGCACATAAAAAGTGCCCTTCTGCTGAAATATCCCATGCAGTCATCTTATGGCGCATTCAGGGCAACGAGAGCCGTCATGAAGGTGGCAGAACGTATGCGCTCTGCCGGGAGGGCTCTATACCCAGAGCCCTCCCTGATGCTGTCCTGAAGCGCAGGAGACCGCGAGTCCTCCCGCCACGCAATAGCGCGGAGCCTGGATGCCGGCAGGCATGATGGGATCGTTGTATCGGATGGTCCGGTGCATTGCGGCATCTTCAGAGAGGTGGCAGTCCCCTCCCGGCAGGCGAGTTCGGCACACCGCTCTTTATCGGTTGTGTTTGCGGCTAAAACAGCCTCCAGAAGCACGCGCGAACACGCGCGAAAAATCAGTACAGACAGAGTGGCTGCTGTGCCCTGGAGAACTATGCGGACATGTTCGGGCCGGGATCCCAGAGATATCCCGTGCGCGATAAAACGCTGGAGCGGACCTGCACAGGTCGCCGGAAGGCAAAGTTAACCTGCCCTGCTTTTTATTTCACAGCAGTATACCACATGCTACAGGCTGCGGCATTCCAGAATCAGGAAGAGAGAAAAGTTTATCGAGACATCTGCGGAAGAGACAGCTTGAGGGATTCGTAATGGAGATTATTAAAATCCCGGCGATGGATAAGGCCGAGTACGATAAACTCATCGAGGAGGGGTACCTTTCGAGAATCGCATTCAGAGGCGACAAATATCCGTACATCGCGCCGTTCCTGTACGTTTTTGACGGAAAGTTCCTCTACTTCCTGGCAACAAAATATGGCAGAAAGAACGATCTCTTCAGGCAGTACCCGTATGTCTCTGTAGAGGTGGAGAAGTACTCGCGCGATCTCTCGACATATACCTTCGTGACCATGCAGGGGTATCTCGTCCAGCTCGAGGACGCCATCGAGAAGAAGATTATCAGGGAAAAGTTCGTGAATATGATTAAAGAGAAGAACCTTTCGACAAATATCCTGGCGGCGCTCGGACATCGCCCGGATGAGCCCGTCGAATCGATCGCATTCGAGGAGCGATCCAATATCTGGAAACTCACAGGCGTCATTGACATTGTTGCCTTAAAGAGCCTCTAATCCCCCTCTCCGCCGACCCGGGGATCGACCCCGGCCGCCTGCGCGGGGCTCCCGCGGCGTTACGCCATGCCATGGCGATAGGGACAGACCGTTACCTCTTCCGCGCGGTTCGGCGAAGCGGCGGCACCGCTCCGGAAGGCCCGAATGCAGGCGTTATGCCGCGGCTGTTTCCTATGAAACGCCCGTGAAGCCCTTCGGGCTGCGCGCGCAACAGATGAAAATCGATATGCAATCTCTGTTTTAGATTTCGGCCTGGTATTCCTGGAAGGGCCGATGCATCCGGTGCAGATACCGCTGATCGCATCTCACCCGGGCTATCCGTTCCGGCGGACCGAGGGGGGCATCCCAACAGGGGGTGGCGGCCTGCGGGGAAGTGGGTCTCCCCCTCCCCGGTCCCCACCCCCTTGGCGATTGTTCCTGCGGTCCACTGCACCGGGACGATCAGAGAAACCGGACACGGGATGTCGATATCTGCTCAAGAATTTTCATCCGTTGCACCTGTGGCCTTCCGGGATTCACGCCGTTTCATGCGAAGATCGACGAATCCGGCACAGGAGACCCGGACGGTGTCACCGGTGCGGCTATGTCCCTGCCGAACAACGGCTGCCGGGGAAACCATTATCAAGGAGGGGCGCAGCGTCAACCCTCTATGCCGACCCGCCGCATCGCTCTTGCGATACTCATCCTCCTCTGCCTCCCTGCGCTGCATGTGGCCTCCGGGCACGTGCCCGTCATCGCGGAGGGGCATAATGACCCGGATGCTGCACTGGTCATAGACGACCCGCTCAAATCATGGGTATTCTATGCAGTGCTCCCGGATGGAGGCTCCGTCCAGTACTACCGTTTCCGGATGGATGAGGGCGACCGGATCAGGCTCATGCTGCAGGTGCCAGAGAGAGGCGGCATCGCACCGGACATTGCGCTGATAGGACCGGGTATCGAGACCAGCGGCAACCCGCCGGGCTTCGTCCGGGTGCCGGAGGCTGCCGGCACGCTTATTGCCTCCGGCACGCCTCCTGACCGGCCGTCCTACGAACCGTTCACGCCTGCGGCATATTACGAGCTGGTGGATATCGATATAGCGGCAGAAGAGGCGGGAGAGTATGTGGTCGCCGTGTACGATCCGGACGAAGGAGGGCGGTACGCCCTTGCCGTCGGGTATGAAGAGGCCTTCGATCTCGATGAATGGCTGCTGATCCCTATCGTCGTGATCGGCGTCCGGCTCTGGGAAGGGCAGTCCCTGCCCTACATCCTCTCGCCCTTAATCGCTGCGCTCATCATCGGCATCGGCCTGATCTTTCTCCGGCAGAGACAGCAGCTCGTTGCGCTGACGCCTTTCTCGATAATCGGAGCACTCGCCGGCCTCTTCTACATCGGGGGCGGGGGCATGACCCTGATGCAGATGGCAACCGTGCTCGCGGAGGCCCCGCTCCAGGGATCGGTGATCGTTACGTTTCTGCTTGCGCTGATCCCCATCGTTCTCGGCATTGCGATCCTGCGCATCGCGCTCCGGAGGCGCGCACCGGAAGGAATGCGCGACCGGATAAAGATCGCGCTGCTGGGCGCGGCCGGTCTGGTGGTATGGGCCGGACTCCTCGTCGGCCCTGCACTTGCCCTCCTGGCGGCCGTCCTCCCGTATTCGCCCGGCCACTGATCTCCGGGCTGCAGAGCCCGTAACATTCATCCGTCTGTATCCGGTACCATCGGTGCAGGTACACGAGATTTGCTGTGGAGACAGCACAGCTACCCGTCGGGATCGATGCCGCGTGATCGTGAGAGGGGATGACTGGCAGGGCCCTATCCGGGCGCTAGAATCGGGACCGCCGCCGCAGAGCATGTATGTCCTTGGAGGCACGGACAGTGGAAAGAGCACCTTCTGCCGATGCCTGATCGAGAGGTTGAAGGAGACCCAGATCACCGCGCAGATCGATTGCGACACCGGACAGTCGGTCATCGGTCCGCCGACCACGATGGGACTTGCGGTATATCGCGATCCGGAGAAGGATCCGGCGGTTTATCTCCGTTTCGCGGGCTCAACCTCACCCGGAGGGCACTTCCTCCAGATGCTGACCGGCGCGAAGCGCCTGGATGAGCGGGCGCGCAGGGAGGGTGCGGCAAGGATCGTGATCGACTCGCCGGGCCTGGTACACGGGGATATCGGCCGGGAGTTCCAGTTCCAGATGATCGATCTCCTGGAGCCCGATCATATCGTTGCGTTCCAGCAGAAGAGGGAACTGGAAACGATCCTGGCAAACTTCCGCCGCCATCCCCAAATGATCATCCACCGGCTATCGATCTCTCCCGCAGTGGTCGTCAGGACGCAGATCGAGCGGCGGCAGTACCGGGAGACGAAGTTTTCCATGTATTTCCGGGAGGCTGTGCAGCAGCATCTCTCCCTGCGGGGGCTCGGGCTGCACGGGAAGATCCCCGACCTCGGAGATCCCCTGCAGGTGAGGGGGCGCCTGCTCGCCGTCTGTGATCCCGGGCAGTTCGTGCTCGTCCTCGGGGTCGCACTCTCGGCGGATCCGAAAAAGTCGCTTCTCCACTTCTGCTCCCCTCCCTTCGACGCCAGAGCAGCGGCAGCCGTCCATTTCGGGTCGATATCCCTGAAACCAAAAACCCTGACCGGGCGCAATGCCTCACAACGGGAGCAGGCAGAGGAATAGGCCGTAGACGGCGGCCTGCAGAAGCGTCAGCGGCACGCCCACCCGAAAAAATTCCCGGAACGTCAGCGTTTCGCCGTGCCGCTCGGCGTTCTGGATGATGATGATATTGCTTGCCGCCCCGAGAATGAGCATATTCCCCGCAATCGTGCTTCCCGCGGCAAGCGCCATCAACCCGAGCGTAGACGTCCCCAGCAGTGAGAGGACCGGGAGATAGAGGGCGACGAAAGGGACGTTTGATATGAGCTGGCAGGCGGCGATGCTCGTTCCCAGTATAACCGGGGTCGACGCGAGATCGACGGGTGCTGCCATGAGCATCGGCTGGAAGAACCCGGATTCCCAGACGCTCTCCATCAGGACGAACATGCTTGCAAAGAAGATCAGGGTCGGCCAGTCGATCCCCTTCACCACCTCCATCCGCCTGCTGCTCCCGATAAGGACAGGGAGCGCCGAGAGCAGGGCGATATAGGTCAACCTGAAATCAACGTCGACGGCGAGGAGCACGACGGCAATCTTTGCCGCGATCAGGACCAAAAGCACGGTGAGCGAAAGCCGCGCGAGAGCGGCAAGCTGCGGATCGCTGACCTCCTCCCTGCTGTGCACCAGCGGCCTGCCGCAGAACTGGTCGGGGTAGAAGAACCAGAGGCAGGCGTAGGCAAGAACGAGGCTGATTATGGTCGGTGCGGCAAGATAGGCGAAGAACGTCACGAAAGGATTCTCCACGCCGCCATGGAGTGCAATCAGCAGATTCTGCGGGTTTCCGATAGGGCTTGCGACGCTGCCGGTCGTGACCGCAAACGCAAGCGCCATCAGCAGAAGTTTCGGCGATATTTCAAATCTCTCTGCAAAGTAGAGCATGAGCGGCGTTCCGATGATCGCGAGCGTATCGTTCATCAGGAGCGCGGAGAATGCGCCCATGCAGAAGAGGATGAGAAGCAGAAGTTCATGCACGTCTCCCGCCCGCCTGAAGAGCCGGTAGGAGAGTACATAGAGATACCCGCTTCTGCACAGCGCCTCCCCGACCACGAACATGCCGAAGAGAAAGAGCATGACGTCAGGGGTGATCGACGCAAGCGCGTTTCCGGGGGATATCTGCCCGGTGACAAGGACGGCAAGCGCGCCGAGCGTCATGATCTGCCAGATCTGCAGGTGTATTCCACCCACCCTCCTGACCGCTATGCCGACAAAGACGAGAGCAAGGACGGCGATCGGAAGAAGAGCGCCCGCTGCCATCCGGGCATCACCGGAAGCGCCGGCCACCGGCGGGTACCTGGATTCTGCGGCAGAGATGTTCCATACAATCCTGATCTCACTCTATGCGCCAGATGGATAAAAAGTGAGAGATTCTGCGCGGAAAAACCGCCCCCAATCCGGCTCCGGAGAGCCGAAACCTGCAGCCCCGCGCAGACGCCGTGGGAAGAGGGGCCGGCTATACCGAGAAGTCCGGTGCCATGCTCCGGGTCTCCAGGATGAACTCTCGCCAGAGAGCATTCAGCTCGTGCTGGGTCTCGCGTATCGCTCCGTCATCCCGCTGCTCAAGCGCCTCGCTCTGCCGCTGCTGAACCCGCGCGATCTCATCCAGGATCCGGCGTGCTTCCGTCACGTCGTACCCTTCCGCTTCGAGCGCATCGATCGCATCGCCGGCATCCTGGATCCGGCTCCACGGGTCATATGTGGCTGGAGTGGCCGATAAGGTGCTCTCGTGGACTAAAACCCCGTCGGCATCCCTGATCTCGACGCTGATGGCATAGCCTGAGTCCCACGCTCCCGTCACATGGAACGTGATCGGATGAACCTCGGAGACGTTCTCAAAGGGCACATCGCTGCCGGAATCCACCGTTTCCATATCCTCAACGCTCTCCGGCATTGTGCCCCTCAAAATCTCGTATGTCACCGCGTACAATGCAGGATCCGGAGAGTTCGGGATGTATTCCACCCGGAATCCGTCATCATAGCGGGTTGAGACCGTTCGAAAGTCCACGGTCTCGGTGGGTATGGTGACCATGGGCGCGTCTTCTCCATCCGTCATCATCAGCGCAGCATAGCCTCCTGCGCAGACCGCGATAACAGCAAGAAGAGCGATCAGTATGCGAGTGTTGCCGTCCATAACTGTGTTCTCTCCTGAGCCTTCTGCCTGCTCGTTGCTCAAGAATTGCCGCGGAGGCCGAATAACCGTTATGGTTCTCTGCAGCGGCCGCACCCCCGCGCGGTACCGGCCGTGAGCCCGGGAGGATATCCCGGAGTATCCGGAGACAGACCCGGGCAGTTTGAAGCACTCATATGCAGGGCAGCGATGATGGGGGATTGATCGGGAGCAGGGCGTTATCCGGGTGTATTGTATGAGCGGAGG
>JAHKLN010000114.1 GCA_020854755.1 Methanomicrobiaceae archaeon
CTCCGGCGGTGAGCGCTCCCGCGTGATCACAGTGCCCGCCCTGCCTGCAAGCGCCTCCCGGCCCCGTTCAAGGGAGGATATGATCGCCCGCGCCCCTCCTGACTCGACGAACCGGATCGCAGACTCGATCTTCGGGCCCATCGTGCCGGGAGGGAAGTGGCCTTCAGCAAGATACCGTCCTGCATCGGCGGCGGTGATGGCACCAAGCGGCCTTTCGTCGGGCCTGCCGTAGTTGAGCGCAACCTGTTCGACGTCGGTCAGGATCAGCAGGGTATCGGCGGCGATGATCGAGGCGAAGAGGGCGGCGGCATGATCCTTGTCCACGACCGCCTCGACCCCCTCGAGCATCCCCCTATCGTCGGCAGCGACCGGGATCCCTCCTCCTCCGCAGGCAACGACGATCACCCCCTGATCGAAGAGCTGCCTGATGGTTGTGCCCTCCAGGATCTCCGCCGGATCGGGCGAGGGGACGACCCGCCGGTACCCCCGCCCCGGCTCGTTCACCATACTCCAGCCCTTCTCCTCCGCAAGGCGTGAGGCCTGCATTGCGGTATAGTACGGACCGATCGGCTTTGTGGGGTTTTCAAAGGCGGGATCGTCCCGCCTGACAAGGGTCTGCGTCAGGACGGTGGCAACCGGAAGATCGAGCCCCGCCAGTGCCAGCTCCCGGCGCATCGAGAGCTGCAGCATGTACCCGATCATGCCCTGGCTCTCCGCACCGCAGACGTCAAGCGGCATCGGGGGAAGGGTCTCCTTTGCCAGTTCGTTCTTCAGCAGGATATCACCGACCTGCGGTCCGTTCCCGTGGGTGATCGCGATCGAGCACCCGTCACCGATCATCGCGACGAGATGCCGGCAGGCGGCACGCACGTTCTCAAACTGCTCTTCTGCAGTGCCCGTGTCCCGATGCCTGAGTATGGCATTCCCCCCAAGCGCAACGAGCACACGGTCTGCCATCCTTTTAATCCTCCTATCCCCGTTCGAGAGCGCAGGTCATGCAGTGGGCTCCGCCGTAGCCGCCGGTCAGGTTCTCGATCTTCAGTGCGTACGCCTCGATATCGTGCTGGTAGATCTCCTTTTTGTGCGGGAAGAACTGCCCCTCATTCCTGAGGTAGCGGTAGTCCTTCTTCGCCTGCTCGAGCAGCCCGCCGTACCGATCCATGTCGCGCTGGGCCTGCGATTCCAGGTTTTTCAGCACGTTTCGCATGATTCGCTCGCCTTCTGCGGCAAGGATCACCCCGTCCCCGATACAGAGGACATTCGACGCGTAGGAGAGCTGTTCGAGCGTCGTCAGGTCGATCACCTCAAAGCCCTTCTCCCTGATGTAGGTGAAGAGATCCGTCGTGGCGGCCGCCCGCTCGTACTTGCCCTGGCCGGTCCGGTGATACACCTCGACCGCCGCCTGCTCGATGAGAAGCCGCGATGCCAGCACCACGCCGCTCGATGCCACGTTGAAGTAGGTGTCGAGATGCATGTTGATCATGGGATCGGGAGCATGGCTCGGGATGAGCGGGTGGGCGGGCTGATGGACAACCCCGACCTCGTCAAAGCCCAGCGCAGACCTGAGCAGCTGGCGTACCCCGCTCCGGTTCGTCCGATCGCCGATGCCCACGAGAGCGAAGTCCTTCATCGGCATGAAGTCGCCGCCCTCAAAGGTGCCCGGCGGCCGCACCTCGTGAATGACGGGAACGCCCAGGATATCCCAGAGGAACTTCGTGATCTCAGGCTCCCGCCGCCGCTGGGGCTTTGCCATCCGAGATATGACGAGACCCCGATCGGCCACGGCCTGATGATCGCGCACGAAGTAAAGGTTCGAGAGGGGCTGCCGCCCGGTGATGTTCAGGTCGATCTTCCGCGTGCCCACCCCGGACTCGAGCTCGATGCGGGGGCTCATGAGAAGCATGGTGAAGAAATGATGGGAGTCAAGCGACAGGGCATGCTCTTCGATCGCCGCCATCGCCTTTGCCGTCTCGCTCTTTTCGCCTTCAATGGCAAGGGTGGCCCGGGCGGCGGCAACGAGCCGCTCCCGCACCCGGGAATCCCGGTCTGCGGCTTCGAGGATCGCCTCCTTCAGCCTGATGACGTCGACGCCGAATTCGCGTTTGAGCACCTGCTCCATCCGCTCGTGCTCCATGCGTGCTCCGTACCTGCTGAAGGCCCGCTCATAGAGCGATGCATACGGTTCAAGCAGCCCGAAGAACATCTCGATCCCGGGCCTGTGCACCACCACCGTCTTCAGGGGATCCCACTCCGCCCTGATCATGCCCGTCGTCACCGTCTCATCACCTGCACCATACCACACGTGCTCTCCGGGAATCTTATCCGGAGATGAATAAAGCCTTCTCATTCCACCCGCTCTCCGGGACTGGTGCGGGGGCCGGCTCCGGACGGCCGCCGGGCCATGGGCATGTATGCGGTTGGCCGTTTGAACGATCCTCCGGGGCACGGGAAGCGTCGCATGAAACCGCATGATGCCTTGGGGCCACAGGCATGCAGACAAACGCGGGTGATGCTGCCCGCCGCTCATGTTCATATAAAACGCCCATGAAGCCGTTTTCCGGTTGCAGGCGCAACCGATGAAAATCCGTGAGTTTTCTGGAGTATCATGGATCCAGTATCTCACGGGTCTCCCGGTATAGTGGGCCGAGAGAGGTATCCCGATGGGGGTGGGGACCGGGGGGGGGGGGGCGCCCACCCCCCCAAGCCCACCCCCCCCCAGAAGAGCCCCGGGGGGGCCCGGTACGGGGGGGGGCATACACACC